>NZ_JBHWIE010000180.1:0-14981 GCF_042732085.1 Actinosynnema sp. NPDC059797 | reverse complement strand
GCGAAGGCCCAGAACAGGTTGCCCTTGATCGTGCCCAGGGTGCGCCGCGCCAACCGGATCGCGTCCACCGCGGCCAGCAGATCCCCGCGCACCAGCGTCAGATCGCCCGCCTCGATCGCGGCATCGGTCCCAGTACCCATCGCCAACCCCAGGTCGGCCCGGGCCAGGGCGGCGGCGTCGTTGACCCCATCGCCCACCATCGCCACCACCCGACCCTCGGCCTGGAGGCGCGCCACGACGTCGACCTTGTCCTCGGGCAGCACCTCGGCGACGACCTCGTCGATGCCAACCTCGGCCGCCACCGTCCGGGCGGCGGCCTCGTTGTCCCCGGTCAACAACACCGGAGTCAGGCCCAGCCCGCGCAGCCGGCGCACCGCCTCCGCCGAGGTGGGCTTGACCGTGTCGGCGACCGCCAGCACGGCCCTGGCCTGCCCGTCCCAGGCCACCAGGACGGCGGTGTGCCCGCGCTGCTCGGCCGCGCGCTTGGCCTCCGCCAGGTCCTCGTCGAGGTGGAGGGCCCATTGGGCCAGCAGGCGTTCGCGGCCCACGACGACCGCGTGCCCCTCGACCACGCCCTGCACGCCCGTGCCCTCGTGGTTGCGGAACCCCTCCACCCCGGGCAGGTCCCCGACCCGCTGCGTGGCGCCGGCGGCGATCGCCCTGGCGATCGGGTGCTCCGAGGCGTGCTCCAGCGCGCCCGCCAGCCGCAGCACCTCGTTCTCGGCGACGCCGGTCGCGGTGTGGACGGCGACCAGGCTCATCCGGCCGGTGGTCACGGTGCCGGTCTTGTCCAGCACCACCGTGTCCACCCGCCGCGTGGACTCCAGCACCTCCGGTCCCTTGATCAGGATGCCGAGCTGGGCGCCCCGCCCGGTGCCCACCAGCAGCGCGGTCGGCGTGGCCAGGCCCAGCGCGCACGGGCAGGCGATGATCAGCACCGCCACCGCGGCGGTGAACGCCGCCGACACCCCGCCACCCGCACCCAACCAGAACGCCAACGTGCCCACCGCCAACGCGATCACCACCGGCACGAACACCCCGGAGACGCGGTCGGCCAGGCGCTGCGCCTCGGCCTTGCCGCCCTGCGCCTGCTCCACCAGCCTGGCCATCTGCGCGAGTTGGGTGTCCGAGCCGACGCGCGTGGCCTTGACGACCAGGCGCCCGCCCGCGTTCACGGTGGCGCCCACCACCGGGTCGCCCGGGCTGACCTCCACCGGCACCGACTCACCGGTCACCATGCTCGCGTCCACCGCCGAGCTGCCCTCGTCCACCACCCCGTCGGTGGCGATCTTCTCCCCCGGCCGCACCACGAACCGATCCCCCACCACGAGTTCCGCGATCGGGATCCGGGTCTCGCCGCCCTCGCGCAGCACCGCGACGTCCTTGGCGCCCAGCTCCAGCAACGCCCGCAACGCCGCACCGGCCCGGCGCTTGGAACGGGCCTCGAAGTAGCGGCCCGCCAGGATGAACACCGTCACACCAGCGGCGACTTCGAGATAGATCGCGCCCGCGCCGTCGGCCCGCGACACCGTCAACTCGAACGGATGCGTCATACCCGGCCGGCCGGCGGTGCCGAACAACAACGCGTACAACGACCAGCCGAACGCCGCGACCGTGCCCATCGAGATCAACGTGTCCATCGTCGCCGCACCATGGCGCAGGTTCACCCACGCCGCCCGGTGAAACGGCCACGCACCCCACACCAACACCGGCGCCGCCAACGTCAACGAGATCCACTGCCAGTAGGTGAACTGCCACGCCGGCACCATCGCCAACACCACCACCGGCACCGCCAACACCAACGACACCAGCAACCGCCGCCGCAACGGCCCGGTCGGGTCCTGCTCCGGCGACGCCTCGGGCTCGGCGGCGGGCAGCGCGGCGCCGTACCCGGCCGCCTCCACCTGCTCCACCAACGCCCGCGGATCCATCCCCGCCGGGAAGCTGACGTGCGCCTTCTCCGTGGCGTAATTGACCGTCGCGGACACACCCTCGAGCTTGTTCAACTTCCGCTCGATCCGACTCGCACACGAAGCACACGTCATCCCCGTGATCGACAACTCCACCCGCCACTCAGCCATGACCATGCCCCTGCCCTTCCTCGTGCGCGTCCTCGGACGGCGAGGTCGGCACCGTCTGCCCAGGGGTTCCCCCGGTGTCCACCGTGAACTCGGCGGTGCGCACGACCTCGCCGTGCTTGAAGTCCAGGAACAGCCGGTAGCCGCCCGCCGAGGGCACCTCGGCCACGAACGCGATCCCCGGCCCGGCGGGCGTCCTGCCGTCACCGGGCGTGCCCTCGGGGTGAACGTGCAGGTAGGCGAGGTCGCCCTGGCGCAGTGCCACCAGGTGGCCGTAGGCGCCGAGGTAGGACTGGAGGTCGGTGACCGGCCGCCCGTCGCGGCTCACGGTCAGCCGCACCGGGGACGCCTCGCCCGCCCGCAGCTCGCCGTCCAACCGCACCTCGTACCCGTCGACGCGGGCCACCCGCGACGGCGCGTGCTGCCGGGGCTCGAACTGCCCGGCCGCCACCACGTCGACCCCCAGCGTGGTCGCCTCGCCACCGGTGGGCTTGAAGTCGGCGAACACCCGGTGGGAGCCGGCACCCGACACCTCCACGGGCGTCGTCCAGGTGCCGTCGGGCGCCATCTCCGGGTGGAGGTGCCGGTACCCCGACGTGTCACGTCGCACCACGATCAGGTGCATCCGCTCGTCGTGCTCGACGTCGAACGCGGTCACCGCGCGGCCGTCGGGACCGGTGATCCGGAAGGAGAAGGGGGCGGTGGTCCCGGCGGTCAGCGTCGTGCCGGTGGGCGTGAGGGTGTAACCGCCCCGGGACGACGCCAGCCCGGCGGGCTGGTCCTGCTCGGCTCCCGCGACGGCGCCGCTGTGGTCGTCCCCGTGACCGGTGCCCTCCGCACCGGTCGCGTCGTGGCCCGCGGCCTCGACGGAGGGGGGACCGACAGCGCTCCCGACCGCCCAGGCGCCACCGGCGACCAGGACGAGCGCCACGCCGTAGGCGGAGAGCTTCGCTGCTGTGTTCATGTCAGGTCCTTCATGGTGGTGGAACCCGGTCGGACCGGCGCTCCACTGTGGTTGTCGTTCAACTCGCGAGCGCGCAGCCCGCTCCTTCAACGGTCGTGCGGACGTCCGCCCCGGCCACCGGCACCACGCAGTGGTCCCAGGTCATGCCGGTGCCGCTCGCCGGCAGATGCCATGTATACCCCCATGGGGTATATGGGTCAACCAGGTCCGCAATCGGAGGCGAACGTCACCAGGCGCACTCCCAACCTGCCGACCCACCGCCGACGAGCCGCCCTCCGAGCCAACGGTCCCCACCTTGACGATCGGGGTTTCCGACCGGAACCGGCGGCGCGGGGCACACCCGAAGGCAGTCGCCCCCGCCTCTCGTCACGCCCCGATCGAGGGACCGGTGGCGAGCACCACTCAGATGCCCGTCGCGAACTCCCCACCCCTGTGCTACGTTCCCCACATACCCCCTAGGGGTACCAGAGGAGGAGTTGGCAATGGACACCGGACACCACCACGAGCACGCCGAACACAGCGCCCACCAAGGACACCAGCCCCGCACCGGGTGGGGCATGGCCGCCTCGGCCACCCTGCACTGCCTCACCGGCTGCGCCATCGGCGAAGTCCTCGGCATGGTCATCGGCACGGCTCTGGGCTGGGGCAACCTCGCCACCGTCGTCCTGGCGGTCGGCCTGGCGTTCGTCTTCGGCTACATGCTGACCATGCGCGGAATCCTCAAGGCCGGTGTCGGTTTCCGCCGCGCGCTCAAGGTGGCACTGGCCGCCGACACCATCTCGATCGCCGTCATGGAGATCGTCGACAACGCCGTGATGCTCACCGTGCCCGGCGCGATGGAAGCCGGCCTGGCGTCCTGGCTGTTCTGGGGAGCACTCGCCTTCGCCCTCGCGGTCGCCTTCGTGGTCACCGTGCCGGTGAACAAGTGGCTCATCGAACGCGGCAGCGGCCACGCCGTCGTGCACGCCTACCACCACTGAACCGACGAGCGCCCCAACGCGGCACTCCACCTACCACGCTCCGGACGGCTGCACGCTGCACGCAGTCCCCTTCAGTGACGATCCGCCAGGCCTCGCGGTCGCCTGGACCATCCACACGAAGCTCCGCCGCACCTCAAAGCCCCCGACGCCCCCCGACTAACCGTGGCCGAGGAGGTCCTCAATGGTCAACGCGTCACCGGGTACGACACTCCCCTGATTGGTGTCCACGAGCACCTCGGACAGCGACGCCAAGGCCGCGACGACCTCCAGGACGACCGTCGGATCCCGGTAGTCGAGGCTGAACGCGGCCACCGGACCGGTGGGCAGCAGCGCGGTCGGCCATTCCTCGAACAGCCCCTCCCCTGCCGGATCCGCGATGGGGACCAGGTAGCCGCGCGAGCCGCCCGCGGACACCGCGATCACCTTCCCGTTCCGGGTCGCGTCGCCCAGGGACACGAGCCGCACGCGCCCGCACGACGATCCGCTCGCCCCCAAGGCTTCCACCGCAACCGCACCCTGCGCCCGGTCACGCCGGTTCAGGCGCTCCGACCGACCTACGGCACCGATCAGGACGGTGGCGAATGGCTGACAAAGCCCAGGGACAGTTCACCCCAGCGGGTGACATTTAGTGCAGGTTGACCGGTTTCACCCGTTCGAGGTGACCACGTAGCCACACACGACCGGTCAGCGGCATGAGCGGACGTTGCGCATCGGCTCGCCTCCCCGTGGTCGTCGGACTGCGCCCGCGCAGTGCCGTCCGACCAGCGACTTCAAGCTTCGGTCCCGGCCCCGGCAGGGCCTCGTCGGCCCGATGTACGTCGGCCGGGGCATTCTGCTCGTGCGCGTCCTCGTGGTTCGATCGTCTCGTCAGCGCACCGTTCTCCAGGACTGCTCGGAGTCCAGCCGGCGCACGAGTCCGACAACGAATCCCACTCTGTCGCAACAAAGATCGAGAGGAAATTCCGTGAAGTCGAGAACCCGGATTTTCGCGCTCATTACGTTCATCGCGACCATGATCTCGGTCGGTACCACGCCGGCGTCCGCCACCGCTGCCCAGACCGTGGCACTCGCCGCACCGGCCGCCAGCGGTCTCCCGCCCTACGTCGCCGTCATCAAGCCGGTCACCGCGAAACGGCTCGCTTCCAGCTGGCGCGAAGGCTGCCCCGTCGGACCCGATCAGCTACGGCTGATCAGCCTGAACTTCGTGGGCTTCGACGGTGCGGTGCGCCGCGGCGAGCTGGTGGTCCACACCGATCTGGCAGTCGAGGTCGCCCGCGTCTTCGCCGACCTGTACTTCGACCGGTTCCCCATCCAACGGATGGAGACGGTCGAGAAGTACAACTCCGACGACGACGCGTCGATGGCGGCCAACAACACCTCGGCGTTCAACTGCCGGGCGATCACCGGCGGCACCGCCTGGTCCAACCACTCCTACGGGCGGGCCATCGACATCAACCCCGTGCAGAACCCCTACATCTCCCGCAGCGGCGCGGTCTACCCACCCAACGGCGCACCCTACATCGACCGCACCCAGAACGCACCCGGCATGATCCACGCAGGCGACACCACCGAACGGGCATTCACCACACGCGGCTGGACCTGGGGCGGCTTCTGGAACACGCCGATCGACTACCAGCACTTCGAGAAGCCCTGACACGGACCCGAGAGGTCCTCGACGCGCCGTACCAAGCAATACCAACAGCGCCCGTGAACGCCGCCGGAGGAGTGGCGGCGGTTCCGGGCGCCACGACGCCGTCCAGGATCGGCTCTCAGCGCGCGAGGGCTCTGAACGGTCAGTGCGCGCGGGCGGAACAGGCCGCCGCCACCACCTCGCTGCCCGAGGAGCTAGACCCGCAACCAGGACTACCGGTACTGCTCGCTGCTCGACATCACGCAGTGAACCCCCGGCCACCCCCACGGCGGGCTCATGCCCAGTCACCGCAAGCATCTCCGCACCCGACGAAGCAGGAAACTCATCAGGCTGCCCGACCTGCGCGGATGACGTTTCTGGCGAGCACGATGCCCTACATCGGCGTCCACGCTCATGCCCGACTCCGCCTCCGAGCCATCGAGGCCCCTGGGGACCCACTCGATGCGGCCGACGACGACCGCGGTAACCCACCCGCCGCAGCCGTCATCCGCTGACGTTGCCGCCGAAGACCAGGATGCCCCTCCCTCCAATAATCGAAAAAAGGACACCCCGACCCTTTATTCAACAGCCCTCACGGACGAGCTAGCTTTCATCCAGGAACTGGAGCACCCCTTCAGGCCTACCTGAATCAATTATCTTCTCGAAGGAATCAAGCATCACAGTCAGACCCCCCTTCGGAATTATCACAAGATCGGGACAATGAAAGTATGCTCCACTGAAATATTCCCCGGTCTCCTTCCACCGGCTCATCACTTGCTCGATCGCGCGCAGCGTCATGAACGTGACACTCCACCGCGTCCCGTCCGGGAGGATGAGCTCCGCGTCAACGTTCTCGACGGTTTCCCTGTCGTCTTCCGCGCCCAACATGAAGATCGCGCTGAACTGCCGGCCATCTACGCGGTGGATAGGGTTGTTTGCCATAGAGTCGACCCAGCCTAACAATGACTTTCGATTAATTCACCTTATCAGACCTCCCGACCGTCCGAATTCCTCCACCTGGGTTTAACGCCGCATCCACAGAGAACTCCTCGACCGCACCCTCATCTGGAACCAACCGCACCTACTCCACGCCCTGCGCGAGCACGAGCACTTCTACAACAACCACCGCCTCACCAAGGCATCGCCAACACCCGACCACTACAACTGCTGCCGCAACCGACCACCGGTCAAGCGACCGTCACCCGGCTCGACACCCACCGACGACAACGACTCGGCGGCATCCTCAACGAGCACCACCACACCGCCTGACCTGCACGGACGACATTTCGGCAAGCACAGCATTCATCGTAGCCAGCCGGCTGCAACCGGCCTTCCGCCATGAGTAGACGACGCAGCAGGCTGGAACCTCGCCGCCGACCTCAAACACCGAATGGAGTCGCCACGCTTCCTGCTACGCGACCGCGACGGCAAATACAGCCAGGCGTCGATGCCCCCATCCAGGCCGACGACCTCCAAGTGATCAAGACCTACGAGAACCACTACAACCGCCACCGATCCCACCAAGCTCGCGGCCAACTACCACCCAAGATCCAGCAGCACCCCGCTGCGGTACACGACCTCGACACCTGCGGACTGCGACGCACCCGAGTTCTCGGCGGTCTGATCAACGAGTACGGACACGTCGCTTGACCAGCAGCGATAACTTTTCGAGCGGCACAGGATCCGATCAGGTTCTATGACACGACCATTCGATCCACTTCTGGGAGCGAAGTCGGGGGTTCATCGCCGTACCAGGCGTATTCAAGGCCGGACAACATGCCCGTCTCAGTCCAGAGAATTATTTCGCCAATAAGCTCACCCCTCTCATCAACAACCGTGCAAGTCACCGGCACGACCCCATCCGGAACAGGAGCAGGAGGCACATCATCCGCGACTCGCAAGTCAACACTTGCGGAGTTAGTCCCCCACAGGGCCACCACCCGCACCCGATCAAGCTGATGGCGAAGCTCTGCCGCTCCGGGGAAATCCAGTTGCAGAATCCGCTCCGCTACTGCCCGCTCCTCAGCGGTCAGTGGGCGCGGCTCAACGGGAACCCGCATCTGCTTGCCTCCAGGGAACTCATCGGGGTTGAACGCCGCGCCGATTCTCGGAACACCGTTTACAACAGCTCGTCGAATAACGACCTTTGATTCCGAGGTTGATGACTAGTTCGGTGGTCGTGACCACGGGTGCGGCTCTGCTGTGCCGGCTCGATGAAGCTGGGTGCGCCGACCTGGTGGGAGCGCCACGAGCGAGAGCGGTTACGGCTGGCCGCCACGGAGCTGTTCGCCCGGGGAGTGAGGCAGGCCGGGATCGCCCGTCTGTCGGAGGTTTCTCCGCAGGCGGTTTTCCCGGTCTGCTCACCCACCCGCACCGCCCGCCGCGGACTGCGCCACTTCCAACGCCCCCGCACTGCCGGCACGCTTCCTCGCCGGCGCCGGCCTCACCCCCGACCCGACACCATCAACCTCATCATCAAAGGTCGTTAGACGATGGTGTACCCGCCGTCGGCCAGCAGGAGCGCGCCCGTGACGTAGCTGGACCGCGGCGAGGCGAGGAAGAGGATCACCTCGGCGATCTCGCTCGGCTCGCCCATGCGCCGCAGTGCCGTGGTGGTGGCGGCGTTGGCGTGGACCGCGTCCCCGAACAGGTTCATCACGGTCCCGGTCGTCACCCCGCCCGGCGAGACGGAGTTGACGCGCACGCCGCTCATGCCGAACTCGACGGCCCAGTTGCGGGTCAGGGACTCCAGGGCGGCTTTGGTCGCGCCGTAGGCGGCGGCGTTGTGGACCGGTGACCCGGCGGCCACCGTCGAGACGTTGACGATCGCGCCCGCGCCCTTGGCGACCATGGCGGGCGCCAGCGCCGCGGTGAGGTGGAACGGAGCCAAGAGGTTGACCGCGAGTAACTCCTCGAAGCCCTCGCGGGTCTGGTCGGCGGTCGACGCGAACGGGTAGACGCCCGCGTTGTTCACCAGCACGTCCACCTCGCCCGCCGCCGAGGCGAGCTCCCGCACGCCCTCCGCGGTGGACAGGTCGGCCCGGACGAACCGCGCGGTCCCGCCGTCCGCCTCGATTTCGGCGACGACGTCCGCGCCGCGCGCGGCGTCCCGGCCGTGGACGATCACGCTCGCACCCTCGCGGGCGAACAACTTCGCGGTCTCGTGGCCGATCCCGGCGGTGGCGCCGGTGACGAGCGCGACCTGGTTGCGCAATTCCACGGATGTGCTCCCTCGCAGTTCGACAAAAGGCGAAGAAACATATGCCGCGCCAAACCCCGTTCGCAAGCCCCGGCGACGGATCAGCGCGGCGACCGACCCGGCACCACCCGGACAAATCCGGAGGCGTGCTTGGCCGGTCACCTCGTGCCGTCGGCTCTCGTTGAGTCAGGTCTGAACGGAGGGGTTCAAGGTGGTGCCCGCGGGCTTCCACGGCCATGATGAGCAACCCTTCAACGTGGACGCGTGTACCGACGGTGCGGCTGCCGGAACACCGCAAGCACGCACCAGCCGAGCACCTCACGCACCCCGTTCCGCTCAGGGCACTCGAAATCCCACATCAGCCGGATGAAGGCGCAGTACCGCTCAGCGTCCGCCCTCGTGCCGGGCAAACCCTTGAGCGCGGGCTCGGCCAACCTGCCCCAGAACCTCAGCACCGCCTCGGTGTCGTCGACCGGGAACAACTCCCGACCGAGTTCCACCGCCGTCTCCAGCTGCCCCACCGCCAACTCCGCCAACAACGACCCGGGCTCCGGCACCAGCATCCAGATCAGGTCGGCGGCATCCCCAACGACCACCTCATCCGCCGCGCCAACGGCTTCGGAGCGGCATCCTCGGCATCAAGGTCACAGCCTCCACCGTCTGCCAGACGCTCCAGGACGCCGGGGCCGATCCGGTTCCCGAGCGCGCCTCCACGACCTGGTCGGCCTTCCTCCGCTCACGAGCCGACGCGCTACCGGCCTGCGACTTCTTCGAGACCCGCACGGCGAGGTGCCGTCGACCGGCGGCCGGTGACCACGATCAGTGGTCACGGCACCGGGCGGTCGGCGGCACGGTGAGCAGCGGCCGGCAGTAGCCCGCCGGGTGCGGTTCGCCGACGGGCCGACCGTCGACCTCCACCCACGCGTGAGCGGTGAACGGATTGGTGCGGACACCGGTGCACCACGTGGGCCAGGTGTCACGGGCCCGGCAGCAGGAGGCGGCCGCGATGGCGCGTTGCAGGCAGCCCCGGCCGGCGCGGCGCAGGCCCGGTATCCCGGGCGTGGCTCGAACCGGCGGAAGCTCCCGGCGACCGCGGAACCTCTAGGCTCCCCCTGTGACATCCCGGGCGAGCAGCACTCCCGCCGGCGCACAGGCCGCTTGGCCGAAGCTCTACGACGGCCAACAGCGCGTACTGCTGGCGCTTCTGCTGCACGGCGAGCGCTCCCGCAGCAGCCTCGCGGATCACGTGGGCCTTTCCCGGACGAGCCTGACCCGGATCTCGCGTGAACTCGTGGGCATGGGACTCGTCGTCGAGGGCGAATCGCCCGAGCCGAGCGGACGGGGGAGGCCGGCGGAGATGTTGCGCCTGAACGGCGACGCCGCGCACTTCCTCGGTGTCAAGCTCACCGCGGACACGCTGTTCACCGTCGTGACCGACCTTTCCGGCGCGGTCGTGGACCGCGGCTCCGAGCGCCTGGTCGGACGCGGGGTGCGCGAGGTCGTGCAGCAGGTCGGCCGGGTTTCCGCCGGCCTCGTGGCCGCGGGAACGCTTCCGGTGGCCGTCGGCGTGGGGATAGCCGGTGACGTCGAGTACCGCTCAGGACGAAGCGTCCTGCGCGATTCGGGTCACCTGGAGTGGGACGAAGTGCCCCTGGCGGAACTCGTCACCGAGGCAACGGGCCTGCCCACCACGGTCGTGAACGACGTGCACGCCTTGGCGGCGGCCCACCACTGGTTCGGCGGCGGCATCGCGCGCGACCCCCTCGTCGTGTACGCGATCGGCGCCGGCATCGGCAGTGGCATCGTCATCAAGGGTGAGCCGGTGGAGGGCAGGCACGGCCGCAGTGGCCGCGTCGGGCACCTGCGCCTCGGCGGAGACGGACGAGGATGCATCCACGGGCACGTGGACTGCGTTCACTCGTTCGTGACCATTCCGTCCATCGAGCACAACTCCGGCGTCGGGCGAGGTGAGTACGCCGTCGCCCTCGACCGGGCCCGAAGGGGCGACGTTCGAGCCCTGCGCGCCTTCCGCGCCGCCGCCTACGCGCTGGGAGCCGCGGTCGCCGAGTCGGTCAACACCGTCGATCCGGAACTGTTGTCGCTGATGGGCGAGGGCCTCGCGATGCTCGACCTGGCCCCCGACGAGTTCGACCGCGGGCTCGGCGAGTTCCTCGAGCGCGTGGACCCCTCGGAGGTCGTCATCGAGCGACCGCCATTCGACTTCAGCCTGTACGCCCGGGGAGCGGCCGTGGCCGCGGAGCGCAAGCTGCTGAGTTAGCGCCGACGATTTAATACCGTCACTTGACAAATTGGCCGGGTCGCGGTCAAGATCGAGCGCGGGCGTCGCGACACGTCGAACACGCCGACCGAAGGACGATGAAGACGCGGGTTCCCACCGCGTTCCGCGCGTTGTACGACGGGGCGCACCCGGGACGTCCACCGGTCCTGCCGGGGGCTGTCAGAGGTCTGCCGCGCCGCGATGCCGGCACGGTGCTGGTCCAGGCCGTGCGCCCGCGGGTCGGTGCGGTCGGCCGTGGTGGGTCGCCCGTGATCACTCACCCCACACCACCGAGGACAACGTGACCGACACCGCTCCTGCCCCACGTCCCTTCCCGCCCGGTTTCGCGTGGGGAACCGCCACCGCCGCCTACCAGATCGAAGGCGCGGTCGTCGAAGGTGGCCGCGGCCCGTCCATCTGGGACACCTTCTCCCACGCACCGGGCCGGACGCTGAACGGCGACACCGGTGACGTCGCCGTCGACCACTACCACCGTTGGGCACAAGACGTCGAATTACTGGCCGACCTGGGCGTCGACGCCTACCGCCTGTCGATCTCGTGGCCACGTGTGCAGCCGACCGGACGAGGCCCCCTCAACCCCGAAGGGACGGCCTTCTACGTTCGGCTCCTGGACGCGCTTCGAGCGCGGGACATCCAGCCCTACGTGACGCTCTACCACTGGGACCTCCCCCAAGAGCTCGAAGACCAGGGCGGCTGGGCGACGCGGGGCACCGCCGAAGCCTTCGCCGAGTACGCCCGGCTGATGGCGCGTGAACTGGGCGACCGCGTCGAAGTCTGGACCACGCTCAACGAGCCGTGGTGCTCCGCGTACCTGGGGTACGCCTCGGGCGTGCACGCTCCCGGCCGGACCGAGCCCGCCACCGCGCTCGCGGCGGTGCACCACCTCAACCTGGCCCACGGCCTGGCCGTGCGGGCCATCCGCGGCGAGCTGCCGCGGGCGAAGGTGTCCGTGACGCTCAACCTGCACGTGGTACGCCCGCAGGACCCCGCATCCGAGGCCGACTTCGCCGCCGTGCGACGCATCGACGCGGTGGGCAACCGCGCGTTCCTCGGCCCGATGCTCGAAGGCTCCTACCCGGAGGACCTGCTGGAGGCCACGGCGGCGCTGACCGACTGGTCCTTCGTGCAGCCGGGCGACCTCGAAGTCGCGCAGCAGCCCTTGACCCTGCTCGGGGTGAACTACTACTCGACCCACACCGTGCGGCACGGGGAGTCCGAGCAGCACGGTGGTGGCGCGGTGCCGGAGCACTCGCCGTGGATCGCCGCCGACGAGGTGGTGTTCGTCCCGCAGCCCGGCCCGTCGACCGCCATGGGGTGGAACATCGAGCCGGCCGGGCTCACCGAACTCCTGGAGTCGCTGCACCGGCGCTACCCGGGCCTGCCCCTGGCGATCACCGAGAACGGCGCCGCGTTCGAGGACGAGGTGCACGTCGACGACGCCGGCCGCGAGCGGGTCCACGACCGGCTCCGGGTCGCGTACCTGCGCGACCACGTCCTGGCGGTGGCGGACGCCATCGAAGCCGGGGTCGACGTCCGCGGTTACTTCGCGTGGTCGTTGCTCGACAACTTCGAGTGGAGCCACGGGTACTCCAAGCGGTTCGGACTCGTGCGCGTGGACTACGAGACCCTCGAACGGACCTGGAAGGACTCCGCCTACTGGTACCGACGCCTGGCGACCACGCGCACGGTCCCCGCGGTGACGGAGGCGGGGCCCGTGTGATGCGGTGCCGCGGGTCGGTGGTGGCACCGCGTTCCGCCCCGCCGTCCGGTCGGGCGGAGAACTCCTGAACCGGTCGTGCGCACGGGGCCGTCCGTTCGGGTGCCCGTCGGACGGCCCCGTGCGCGAGTCGGCCGGTGGGGGTCACTGCCCGGACGGCTTGAGCTTCATGATGATCTCGGACGCCTCGGGCCGCGCCCACAGCGCCGGGAACGCGTACAGGTCCTCCTCGCTCGGCCAGCCGGTGAACTTCTTCGCGTTGTACTCGCTGGTCGTCCCGGCGGTCAGGACCGGGATGTAGGGGATGGACTCCTCGATCTCGGTCTGGATGGTGTCCAGGTGCGGCTGACGTGCGGCGGTGTCCTCCGGGTCCATGCCCTTGAGCGCGGCGAGCGCGGCGTCCACGGCGGGGTTGGAGAAGCGGGCGAAGTTCGGGTTGGCGATCTCGCCGACCTTGGCGGTGGTGGCGGTGCTGAAGAAGTAGGACGCGTTGTAGTACGGGTCGGGCGCGGGCCCCTGGCCGAGCGCGTCGATGAGCAGCTCGAAGTTGCCGCGACCGCGCGCGTCGGACCACTCGTTCCAGGACAGCTGCTGCGCGGTGACCTTGATGCCGATCTGCTGCAACTGCTGGCTGATCGTGTCGACGGCGGTGATGTAGTCGGTCCAGCCCGCCACGACCTTCAGGGTCAGGGACACGGGCTTGCCGTCCTTGGCGTAGATGCCGTCGCCACCCTTGGCGTAGCCGGCGGCCTCCAGGACCTGCGCGGCCTTGGCCGGGTCCGGCTGCATCGGCGCGACCTTGTCCACCAGCTCGGTGGAGATCACGGCCTTGTCCCGGTCCGGCAGCGCCGCGCCGGGTGAGATCTCGCTGGAGGTGTTCTCGAACGCCAGCGCGTTGACCTGCGCGCGGTTGATGCCGTGGTAGATGGCCTTGCGGACGGCCACGTCGGTCTGCGGGCCCTGGCAGCCCAGTGCCGCGTTGGAGCAGGTGAACAGGGCCGTCTGGTTCATCGGCACGGTGATGGCCTTGTAGCCGGGGTAGTTCTTCTCGACGTTGGCGATGTCCGGCACGGGACCGCTCTGCCAGTCGATCTTGCCCGCCTTGAGCGCGTCGGAGACCGCCTGGTTGCCCGACAGCGCGACGTAGCGGATCTTCTTCACCGCCGGTTCGCCACCCCAGTAGGTGGGGTTCGCCTTGAGCGTGAACGCCTGGGCCTTGAACTCCTCCAGCATGAACGGGCCGGTGCCGACCGGTTCCTTCATCGGGTCGTTCGCCGGTGCGGAGAGGTCCTTCCACCTGTGCTCGGGCACGATGACGGTCCTGCCGAGGAGCTGCGGGCCCTCCATGTAGGACGGCTCGGTGAACTCGATCGTCAGGTGCGTGTCGTCGGTCGCGGTCGCGACGCCCTTGTAGCCCGTGCCGTTCATGCTCGGGTTCCGGGTGATCATGTCGAGGGTGAACACGACGTCCTTGGCGGTGAACGGCTGCCCGTCGCTCCACTTGACGCCCTCGCGCAGCTCGATGTCCAGCCGGGTGCCGTCGGCGTTCCACGCGAAGGTCTTGCCCAGGCGCGGCCGGGGTTCGACGTTGCGGATGTTGTTGAAGAAGAACAGCGGCTCGAAGATCGACCCGGGTCCCTCCAGCTGCGTGGGCGAGAACGGGTTGAAGTTCAGCTGGAAATCGCCTGCCGTACCGGGCAGCAACAACGTGGCCTTGTCCTCGTCGCTGCTCGCCCCCGACCCGCTGCACGCGCTCACCAGCTCGGGGACGGCGGCCAGACCGGCCGCCGTCCTGCGGGTGAGCGAGAACCGCTTCGCCTTAAGGAACATCGTCGATTCCTCTCGTGACCGCGACCGGGTTCGGCCCGGCGAGGTCGATCCCTGAGCCGGATGAAAAACGAGGTCGGCCCTTCGCCACAGCCCGACCCGGAGCCGGCACGTCGGCGCGAGCCCGACCTCGGACGCCTGCGTTCGCGGCGGCAGAACCGAAGCAGTGCGCGGACGTCGGGTGGCGGTGCCCCGTCCGCGCACGGGGGTGTCCGCCGGGTCAGCTCGCGGTGCAGGAGGCCGTCGGGGGGCTGGTGGCACCGCGCGCCGCGGCCCTGAACCCGAAC
>NZ_JBHWIE010000179.1:0-15155 GCF_042732085.1 Actinosynnema sp. NPDC059797 | reverse complement strand
GCGCTCGCGCTTGCCGCCGCCGCGGCGTGGCTGGTGGCCCGCCGGGCGATCCCGGTCCGCGCCCTGCTCGCCGGCGCCGCCGCGCTGGCCGTCCTCGCCGGCTGCGCGGCGCTGGTCGCCGGTCCCGCGCTCGACCGCGCCCTCCGGGAGAAGACGCACGTCGCGGGCACCAACGTGGACACCCGCGAGCTGCGCTGGCAGGCCGCCGCCCGCATGGTCGCCGAGCACCCGGCCCTCGGTGTCGGACCCGGCGGTTTCCGCGCCAACTACCCGGCGGCCTCCCACAACGCCGAAATCGACGAGCAGTCCCCGGTGGCGCACAACATGTACCTGGAGGTCGCCGCCGAGCTGGGGGTGCCCGGTTTCGCGCTGTTCGCCGCGCTGCTGGCGCTCACCGCGGTCACCGCCGAACGCGTCCTGCGCGTCACCGCCGACCCCGGGCCGGTGGTCGCCGCGCAGGCGAGCCTGATCGCCGTCGCGGTCGCCTCGGCCTTCCTGTCCCAGCAGTACTACCTGCCCCTGTGGTCCCTGGTCGCGGTCGTGGCCGCGGCCGACCTGCGCCTGAGGAGGACGAGCTACGTTGCGTGTGCTCCACGTGATCAGTGAGATGGGGACCGGGGGCGCCGAAGCCCTGGTCGCCGGCATGGCCCGCACCGGCGGGCGGTTCGGTTGGCACTCGGCGGTCGCCAGCGGCGGCGGGCACCGGGCCGAGGCGCTGCGCGCGCTGGGCGTGCCCACGTTCACCGTGCCGGTGGCGCGTCGCCGGGCCACCGGTGTGCTGCGCGCCGCCGCGGCCACCAGGACCGCGATCGGCGCCTTCCGGCCCGAGGTCGTGCTGGCCCACAACGTGTCCGCCAGCCTGGTCGCCCGGCTCGCCGCGCTGCCGCGGCGGCTGCCGCTGCTGACGGTCTTCCACGGGGTGCCCGACGAGGACTACCCGAGCGCCGCGCGCGTGCTCAGGCGCACCTCCGGCGCGGTGGTCGCGGTCGCCGACGCCACCGCCGACCGGCTGCGCGCCGCGGGCGTGCCCGACCCGGTGGTGATCCCGAACGCGGTGTTCCCGCAGCCCGAGCGGGTGGACCGGGACGCCGTGCGCGCGGTGCACGGCGTCGGCCGGGACGTGCCGGTCGCGCTGTGCCCGGCCCGCCTGGAACCGCAGAAGCGGCACGACGTGCTGCTGGAGGCGTGGGCCAGGCTGGACCCCGACGCGGTGCTGTGGCTGGCCGGCGACGGGAGCTGCCGCGACGTGCTGGAGAAGCTGGCCGCCGACCTGGGCGTCACCGACCGGGTCCGGTTCCTGGGCAACCGCTGCGACGTGCCCGACCTGCTGGCCGCCGCCGACGTCACCGTGCTCACCAGCGACTGGGAGGGCATGCCGCTGGCCGTGCTGGAGTCGCTGGCCGCCGGCCGCCCGGTGGTGGCGACCGACGTGGACGGCGTGCGCCAGGCCCTGGCCGGCGGTGGCGGTGTCGTGGTGCCGCCCCGGGACCCCGAGGCCACGGCGGCGGCGCTGCGCTCGCTGCTGCACGACCCCGCGGCGCGGGCCGAGCTGGGCGTGGCGGGGCGCGCGTCGGTGCGGCGGGCGCACGACCCGGACGCGTTGATGCGCTCCTACGACGAGCTGCTGCGCGGCGCGCTCGGCGGCGAGCGGTGACCGGGGTGTTCCGGCGCCTGGCGCCGTGGCGTCCCGCGCTGGTCTGCGTCGGCGTCGGGGTGCTCGTCGCGGCGGCGGTTCTGCTGTTCGTCGAGGTGCGCGGCGAGGAGCACCAGAGCCGGGTCGGCCTGCTCGCCGCACCGGTCGCGACCGACTCGCCCGCCCCGTTCGGCGAGGTCGTCGCGCTCTCCCTGCCCGCGCTGGTCGAGCTGGCCCGCAGCCCGTCGGTGCTGCGCGAACCCGCCGACGCGCTCGGCGTCGAGCCCGCCGACCTCGCGGCGGGCGTCTCGGTCGAGCTGGTGCCCGCCTCGGGCCTGGCCCGGCTGTCCGTGCGCCTGCCGACCGCCGACCAGGCGAGCGAGGCGGTGGCCCTGATCGCGCGGAACGTCGTGGACGCGGACCTGCTCGCGCCCTCCGCCCGCCTGCGCCTGCTCGACCGGCCGGAGACCACGAGGGTCGCGCCGGACCGGCCGCTGGCGTTCGGCCTGGCCCTGGTCGCGGGGGTGGTCGCGGGCCTGGTCGCGCTCGCGTTCGGGCGCCTGCGCCGCACCGGGGCCGTCGACCGGGTGCGCGCGGCGCTGGTGGCCGGCGGCGCGCGGCACCCGGTGGCGGTGCTGGACGACGGCGACCCGGACCTGGTGCGGCGGCTGACCGTGCTGTGCGGCGCGGCGGCGCGGCGGGCGCGCGTGGTGGCCGTGACGCCCGAGCTGGCCGAGCGCGCCGAGGAGCTGGCCGCCGAGCTGCCGGACAAGACCGGGGAGCCCGCCGACGGCGAGGCGCTGATCGCGCTGGCGCCCCGGGACCGGTGGCGGCACGACGAGCTGGCCGCCGTGGTCGGCGCGCTGCCCGGCTCCGCCACCGTGGTGGGGGTGGTGCTGGCGTGATCGCGCTGGACACCCGCGTCCGGGGGCACCTGGCGCTCGGGGCGCTGGCGTTCCTGGCGGGAGCGGCGGGCGCGTGGCGCGCGTTGCGGCCCGCGTGGCAGGTGCCCCCGCCCGACGCCGCGAACGCGGCCGAGGAGCGGATGCAGGACTTCCGGGACGCGCTGTACTTCCCGATCCGGGAGTTCCTCGACGGCGGCAACCCCTACCACCCGGCGGTGATGTTCGCGCACTGGCCGGTGCGGCAGAACTTCAACCTCTACCAGCCGTACCACCTGGTGCTGCACCTGCCGTTCGCGCTGCCCGGCTACCGGGTGGGCGCGGTGGCGTTCGCGCTGGCCTCGTTGGTGCTCCTGGTCCTGCTGGCGGTGCTGGCGGCGGGCCGGTTGCGGCCGCACGTGCCCCTGGCGGTCGGCACGGCGGTGGTCGGGGCGCTGCTGCTGCTCAGCCAGGTGGGCAAGGCCCAGCTCTACGTCGGCCAGGTCAACCCGCTGATCGCGGTCGGCGCGGCGGGCGCCCTGCTGTGGCGGGACCGGCACCCGAGGTGGGCGGCGCTGGCGCTGGCCCTGGCGTGGCTGAAGCCGCAGTTCGGCCTGCCGCTGGCGCTGCTGCTGCTCGCCCGGGGCTCGTGGCGGGTCGCGCTGACCGGCACGGCGGTGGCGGCGGTGGCGAGCCTGGCGGTCGTGGCGCCGCTGGTGTCGCGCGGCGGGGTGGGCGCGTTCCTCGACGCGGTCTCGGCGAACCTGGCGCACGCCAGTCAGACCTCTTACGGCGCGGTGGATTCGCTGACGTCCCAGCGGGTCGACGTCGCGGCGGTGTTCTTCCGGCTCACCGGCTGGCTGCCGCCCGGCGCGGAGGCCGCGGTGCCGGTGGTCGCGCTCGCCGTGAGCGCGGTGCTGGTGCGGCGGCTGGACCGGGCGGGCGCGCCGGCCGCGGCCGACCTGCTCACGTGCCTGGCGGTGGTGGTCGCGGTGGTGCACCAGCCCGGTGACGTGCTGATCGCGGTGCCCGCGCTGGTCGCGGTGGCGGTGGCGTGGTGGCCGCGGCGCCGGGAGCGGGGCCTGTGGCCGGTCGGGGCGGTGCTCCTGCTGGCGGCGGTGCCGTTCGCGCACCTGCACTTCGTGAGCCTGGCGGTCCGGGACGTGCTGGGCGCGCGGGCCGACGTGACGCTCGACGGCGTGGCCTTGGTGCTGGCGTGGGCGCTGATGGCCGCGTTCGCCGCGGGCGCGGTTCGCGGGCGGACGTCGTGACCGGCGCCGTGGCGGTTCGGGGCTCGCTGTGGTTATTCCTGGTGAACGTCGTCAGCAAGGGCAGCCAGGTGGCGGTCACGCTGGTGCTGGCGGCGTTCCTCACCTCCGAGGCGCTGGGGCTGGTGGCGCTGGCGGTGGCGCTGGTGAACATCGGCCAGGTCGTGCAGTCGATGGGCGTGTACGACGTGATCAGCCGCACCTCGGGTGACCCGCGCCGGGTCGCGGGCACGCTGCTGGTGCTCAGCGCGGGCGCGGGCGCGGCGCTCGCGCTGGCCCTGGCGCTGGCCGCCGACGAGGTCGCGCGGGCGCTGGACGCGCCGGGCGCCGCGCCGCTGGTGCGCCTGGCCGCGGCGAGCCTGCCGTTCTCGGCGGTGGCCGGGGTGCAGCTGGGGCTGGTGCACCGGGACCTGGACTTCCGGCGCAGGCTGCTGCCCGACGCGGGCGGCGCGGTGCTCGGCGCGGTGGTGGCGGTCGCGCTCGCGGTGGCCGGCGCGGGACCGCACGCGCCCGTGCTCGGGCTGCTGTGCACGGCGGTGTCCGCGCCGCTGCTGGCGGTGCTCGCCGGGGTGCGGGTGCGGCCGTGCTGGGACGCGGCGGCGGCGGTCGAGGCGGCGCGCTGGATCGCGGTGGTCGGGCCGGGCGCGCTGGTCGCCGTGCTGCTGGTCAACGTGGACTACCTCGCGGTGGCGCGGGTGCTGGGCGCGGAGGCGGTCGGCGCGTACTCGCTGGCGTACCGGATCGCGTGGGTGCCTTACATCCTGGTCGCGGTGGTGCTGGGCGGCGTGGTGCTGCCGCTGTGCGCCGAGCTGGCCCGCGAAGGGCGGGAGCTGTCCGGTGTGGTCGGTCGGTTCACGCTGGCGGTGCTGGCCCTGACCGGCGGCCTGTACGCGGTGACGGCGGCGTCGGCGGACCGGGTCGTGGTGCTCGGCGAGCGGTGGGCCCCGGCCGCGCTGCCGCTGGCGCTGCTGTGCCTGTACGGCCTGGGGATCAGCCTGCTGCACGTGTGGTACCAGGTGCTCAAGGCCACCGGGCACGCGCGCCGCTACCTGGCGCTGGAGGTGACCCACCTGGTCGTGCTGCTGGCGGGCCTGGTCGCGTTCACCTCGCGGGGCGTGGTGGCGGTGTCCGCCGTGCACGCCGTGGCGGCGTGGTCGCTGGTGCCGGTGACGTGGCGGGCGTTGGCGCGCCGGGGGTTGACGCCGGGGGCGGGGTCCCTGGCGCGCGGTGCGGTCGGGGTGGTGGCGGCGGCCGGGTGCGCCGCCCTGGTGGTGCGGCTGGCCGGTGACGCGTTCGGGCCGCCCGGTTCGGCGGTGGGCGCGGTGACCCAGGGGGTGGTGCTGGTGGCGGTGTGCGGTGCGGTCGTGGTGGTCCTGAACCGGGACGTGCTGCGGGAGGTGCGGCGGTGAAGGTCGTGCACGTGAGCCAGCCCGTGACCGCCGGCGTGGCGGCGGTGGTGCTGGACCTGGCGCGCGCGCAGCGGGAACGCGGCTGGCACGTCACGGTGGTGTGCCCGCCGGGGCCGCTGGCCGCCCGGGCGCGGGCCGCGGGCGTGCGGGTGGAGGAGTGGCGGGCCGGCCGCCGCCCCGGCCCGGCGGTGGTGGCCGAGGTGGTCCGGCTGCGGCGCGTGCTGCGGCGGCTCGCGCCGGACGTGGTGCACCTGCACAGCTCCAAGGCCGGCCTGGCCGGGCGGCTGGTGCTGCGGGGCCGGCGGCCGACGCTGTTCCAGCCGCACCTGTGGTCGTTCCAGACGGCCACCGGTTTCGTGGGCCGCGCGTCGCGGTGGTGGGAGCGGTTCGGCGCGCGGTGGACGCACCAGCTCGTGTGCGTGAGCGACGACGAGCTGGCGGTCGGGCGCGTCGCCGGGATCGGCGGGCCCGCCGAGGTGGTGTGCAACGGCGTGGACACCGAGCGGTTCCGGCCGGGCGACCGGCTGGCGGCCCGGTGGCGGCTGGGGCTGCCGGACCGGCCCACCGCGGTGTGCGTGGGCCGGCTGACCCACCTCAAGGGGCAGGACCTGCTGCTGGCGGCGTGGCCCGCGGTGCTGGCCGCGGTGCCCGAGGCGCGGCTGGTGCTGGTCGGCGACGGCCCGCTGGGGCGCCGCTGGCGGGCCGAGCACGTGGACGAGTCCGTGCGGTGGTGGGGCCACGACGACGAGACCGCGGACTTCTACGCGGCGGCGGACGTGGTGGTGCTGCCGTCGCGGGCGGAGGGGATGGCGCTGGTGCCGCTGGAGGCGATGGCGTGCGGCCGGTCCGTGGTGGCGTTCGACGTGGGCGGGGTGCGGCAGGCCCTCGGCTCGGCCGGGGCGGTGCTGCCGGTCGGCGAGGTCGCCGGGCTGGCGGCGGCGCTCGCGGCCCGGCTGGCGGACCCGGTGTCGGCCGACGCGGAGGGCAGGCGCGGTCGGCGGCGGGTGGAGCTGCTGTTCGACCTGAGGCAGGCGACCGACCAGGTCACGACGTTGGTGGAGAAGCTGGTGGACCGTGGGTGAGCGGCTGAGGGTGGCGTACCTGCTGACCCAGGACGGCGGCGGGCCGGTGGACGTGACGGTGCGGCTCGCGCGGGCCCTGCTCGACTCGGGCGAGGCGGACGTGCGGGTGTTCGGGCCCGTGCCCAGGCGCGGTGCCGAGCTGCTGGGCGAGCACCACGAACGGGTGGAGGTCGGGCGCAAGTCGGACGTGCGCGCCGGTCGTCGGGCCCGGTCGGCGGTGCTGGCCTGGCGGCCCGACGTGCTGCACGCGCAGGACCGGCGGGCCGGGCTGGTCGGCGCGGGGCTGAGGTCGCGGTGCGCGGTGGTGCAGACCTACCACGGCGTGCCGGACGACGTGGGCGAGGCGTGGTTCCGGGGCGTGGCGCGGGCGCCCGGCCCCTCGGCGTACACGCGGACCGTGCTGGCCGCCGACGCGGTGGTGGCGCGGGCGTTGCGCCGGACCGTGGTGCCGGCGCGGGCGATGGGCCTGTTCCTGAACTCCCGGCTGCGGGTGCCCGAGGGGCGGCTGGAGCACATCGACAACTGCGTGGCCCCGGCGCGCCCGCACCCGCCGTCCGGACCGGTGCGGCGGCTGGTGTTCGTCGGGTTGCTGGTGGCGCGCAAGGGGGTGGCGACGCTGCTGGAGGCGCTGGCCGTGCCCGGGGTGATGCCGGCGGACGCGACGCTGGCGGTGGTCGGGGACGGTCCGGAGCGGGCGCGGGCGGAGGAGCTGGCGCTGCGGCTGGGCGGGCGGGTGCGGTTCCTCGGGTTCCGCGCCGACGTGCCGGAGCTGCTGCGCGCGCACGACGCGCTGGTGCTGCCGTCCACGATGGAGCAGCAGCCGCTGGTGGTGGCCGAGGCGATGGCGGCGGGCAAGCCCGTGGTGGCCACGGACACCGGCGGCGTGGCGGACATGCTCGGCGACGCGGGCCGGCTGGCCGCGCCCGGTGACGTGGCGCAGCTCGCGGACCGGCTGCGGGCCCTGTTCGCGGACCCGGACCCGGCGCGCACCGGGCGGGAGCTGGCGGAGCGGGCGCGGGAGCGGTTCGCGCCGGGGGTGTGCGCCGGGCGGCACCTCGCGCTCTACCGGCGCCTGCTGGGCCGGGCCGGCTGATCGGCGCCCCGCCGCCACCGCGACGCGGGGGAGGCGGGGCCCCTGGTCACCGGGGCCGGTAGGCGGTGGCCAGCACGGAGACGGTGACCCGGTCGGGCAGCGGGACGCCACCGGTCGGGTCCTCGGGGTTCGAGCGGCGTGCGCTCGGCGTCATCCCCACCAGGTCGGCGACCGCCTGCCCGGTCACGGGCGCGGTGTACTCGACCCGTTCGGTGACGACCGCCTCGAAGCAGGGGTCCAGCGCCCGGTGCAGCCGCTGTTCCTTGGCCGGGTCGACCGCGAGCATCGAGGGCACCCGGCCGCGCAGCTCGGCCAGGTGCCGCCCGGTGGGGCGGACCACGACCAACCGGCCGGTCGGGCGCAGCACCCGGTGGAACTCGGCCGGGTTGCGCGGGGCGAAGACGTCCAGCACGACGTCGACCGCCCCGCCGGCCAGCGGGAAGGGGCGGAACACGTCCCAGGCCGCCGCGGCGGCCCGTTCGTGGGCACGGGCCGCCGAGCGCAGCGCGCGCACCGACGTGTCCAGCCCCAGGCCGCGGGCGCCGGGCAGGTGGTCGAGCACGCCGGCCAGGTGGTAGCCCGTGCCGCACCCCACGTCCACGACCGCGGCCCGCTCGGGCGCCGCGTCGGCCGCCAGGCCGGCCACGACCTCGCGGATGGGCGCGTACGCGCCGGTCGACAGGAACCTGCGCCGGGCCCGGACCGCGGCCGCGTCGTCGCCGCTGGTGGCGCGGCCACCCGTGAGCAGGCCGGCGTAGCCGTGGCGGGCGATGTCGAAGGTGTGGCCCTCGGCGCAGCGCAGCGCGCCGCGGTCGGGGCGCAGGCGGCGCGTCCGGCACGTCGGGCAGCGCAGCAGGTCGAGGGACCGTTCGAGGGCAGGGGGGAGCGGGACGGGCACGAGGCACTCCAGGCGGGGGTGACGGGGAGGGACCGTGCCCGCGCGCGCTCGGGGCGCCGCGCCGCCGGAGGACGGGCGGCGCCGGGGAAGTGGTCCACGCGGCAGGCACGCCGAGGAGGGCGACGCCGTCCGGCACCGCCCTCAACGCCTCCCGGTCACAGGAAGCAGTGCTGGACGCTCGTGAATGCCACGCCACGAGCCTGGGAACACCGTCAAAGCCTTTCCCTCCCACCCGGGTCGGGGACGCGGTCCGGTCCGGGCGCGATGGCCTCGATGGGGCGGACCGGTGCCGGCGAGGTCGATCCGATCCCGCGCGCCGGCCGGCCCCCGTGGGCCCGCGACCTCTGACGGGGTCAGCCCGGCGCGCCGCTCGGAGCGGGCGCGGTGGTCGGGGTCGGGTCCTCGGCGCTCGTGGTCGGGACGCCGGCGCCCGTGGTCGGCTCGGTCGCCGACGGGCTCTCGGTGGTCGCGGGGCTCTCGGTCGTCGAGGGCGCCTCGGCGCCCGTCGTGGTGGCGGGCGGGGTGCTCGTGCCCTCCGGCCGGCTGGTCGCCGGCTCCTGGTCCGGCGGTTCCTGGTCGGGCGGCTCGACCAGGATCAGCGCGTCGGCGGCCTCCAGCTCGACGGTCGCGGGCACGGCCTCGCCGGTATCGACGTCCACCAGCCCCGCCGGCGGCGTCACCGAGACCTTCTGCCCGGTCGGGTTGACCGCGACGTACCCGCCGGTGAACCGGCGGTCCCACACCCCGGACGGCAGCCGGTTCGCGGTCTCGACCGCCTCGCCCAGCTCGGCCTCCTGGTAGTGCGACCAGTCCGGGTGGCGGTAGTCCCTCGTGGTCGCCCCGCTCCAGCAGGTGTGGGGGCTGGCCAGCAGGGCCGCGGTGGCGTAGCCGACCCGCTCCTCCCGCTCGGACTTGGTGTGCGTGATCAGCAGCAGCCACGTCTCGCCGAGCGCGGCCTGCGACCGCAGCTCCTTCCACTCGTTGCCCTTGAAGGTGAGCAGCTCGCCCGTGCCGGTGTCGCGGAGGCCGAAGTTCTCCTCCATCGCGCCGTGGTAGCGGGAGTGCGCCGACCAGCGCCCGGCCGTCAGGTGCGACTCGGACACGTTCGGCACCAGCATCTTCCCCGCCTTCTGCAGGGCGTCGCCGGCCGTGGTGAGGAACGCGTCGAGGCCCTCGCGGATGATCCGGTCGGACTCGGCCGCGTCCTCGGCGCCCTTGATGATCGCCGACGAGTAGTGGCCCAGGGAGCTGAAGTCGTTGTCCGCCAGCACCCCGTCCCAGCCCTCGCGCACCACCTCGGCGGTCACCGCCTCGGTCCACGCCTTCTGGTAGGTCGGGTCCCACACCGTCATCTGCCAGTGCTTCGGGTAGGACTTCCACTCGATGCGGCGGCCCTCGCCGTCCACCGCGAACCACTGCGGGTTGTTCCGCTGGGCGGCGAAGTAGCCGATGCCGCTGGGCAGGAACGGCGCGTCCGAGTCGCCGATCACCGCGCCGGGGTAGTTGCGGACGCTGGAGAAGTCCTTGTACACCAGCACCTTGACGGCCGGGTTCAGCTTCTTCAGCCGGCGCAGGGCCCTGGTCTCGGTCGCGTTGAGCACCACCAGGTCGTAGTGCTGCGCGGCGAACTTCAGCTCCACCGAGGTCGGCGGCTCGCCGATGCCGTACCACCAGGCGCACGGCGCGAGCGGCTTGGGCGGCGGGGCCAGCGGGTCGGCCGTGGGCGCCGCGCCGCCCTGCTGCCCCGTGGCGGGGACGACCGTGCAGGCCGGGCCCGCCAGGAGCAGGGCGGAGGCGCACAGCAGGCCCAGGGCGCGACGCCACCGCCGGCTCACCGACTCCTCCGGCACACCAGCTCACCCACCGTCTGCAACAGGATCTTGACGTCCAGCCACAGGGACCAGTTGGCTATGTAGTAGTTGTCGTAGCGGGACCGGTCGACTATCGAGGTGTCGCCCCGGAGGCCGTGCACCTGCGCCAGGCCGGTCAACCCCGTCGGGACCCGGTGCCGGGCCCAGTACAGCTCGTGGATGGCGGAGAACTCGCGCACGAAACCCGGCCTTTCCGGGCGCGGGCCGACGATCGACATGTCGCCCCGGATGATGTTCCACAACTGGGGCAGTTCGTCCAGGGACGTGGTGCGCAGGAATCGCCCGACCGGCCCGACACGGTGATCTCCCACCACCGACCAGGTGATTTGGGAATCGTCTTCGCCACGCATTCTCACGCTGCGCAACTTGTAAAGCACGAACGGCTGATCGTCCATGCCTATCCGAACCTGCCGGAAGATCACCGGTCGGCCGCTCTCCAGCAGCACGGCCAGCGCGCACAGGGCGATCACCGGCGCCAGCACCACCAGCGCGACGGCGGCCAGCAGCACGTCCGCGCCGCGCTTGACCCACCAGCTCGGCCTGGTGGTCGGGGCGGTGCCCAGCCGCATCAGCGGGTAGCTGCGCAGCCGCTCGACGTCGGGCCCGTCCTGGTGGAGCTCGTACATCCGGGGCACCACCAGGGTGGTGCAGCCCAGTCGGTGCGCGGTGATGGCCGAGTCGACCACGGACGACTCGCGGGCGCGGGAGAACGCCAGCACGACCGTGCCGACGCCCAGTCGGGTGATGGCGTCGGCCAGGTCCTCGTCCAGCAGGTCGACCGGCAGCGCGGCCGGGTCGAGCGCGGGCTCCGGGTCGACGAAACCGACCGGGCGCAGGCCGAACTCCGGGTGCGCGAGCATCGCGCCGGCCAGGTCGACGCCGACCTTGCCCGCGCCGACCACGATCGTGCGGTCGCAGCGGTGGAACCGGCGGCGGCACCAGCGGCCGAAGGCGAACACCGCCAGCCGCGCGGGCTCGCCCGCCGCGGCGAACGCCAGCACCGTCCACTGGGCGGCCCGCGCGGGCTCGTCCGCGACCAGCCCGACCCCGGTGACCAGGGCGAACGCCAGCGCGGTCGCGCCGACCGACCGGGGCAGGTCCTGGAGCCAGGACAGCCACAGCCGCCGCCGGTACAGCCGGCACGCGCCCCGCGTGCCCAGCAGCGCCGCGGCCACCACCGCGGCCCACCACCAGTCCGGCCGGCACCGCGCGACCGCCACCGCCACCGCGGCCACGTCGACCGCGACCAGCAGCACCGCCACCGCGTTCACCCGCCGGAGCAGGTCCGGCCACGAGGCCTCGCGCGGCCTCGGGCTCCGCCACCGCGACGCCGGGGGGCGGGTGGCCGCCGAGCGCGCCCCGTTCACCCCCACCCCGTTCACCGCGGACCGCCCAGGCCGGGGGCCGCGGGCGTGCCGCACACGCCACACCACATCAGGACGTTGTCCTCTCCACCACGTTCTCGCTATCGGTCACCCGTTCGAGACCAGTCGAACGGGGAAGTTCTGGTTGCTCGGTGTTGATTTGGTGTGCCCTCCCCGGGTTAATTCACTCTTTCGGGAACCACGTTTCCCCTTACCGGATCTCGCTGGTTGGTATTGTCTCAGCTCATTCGCCCTGCCGTGCGACCCGAAACGCGCGGGGTGGCCGGATCGGGTGGCGACGCACAGGCGAATAATTCTGGACCGACATCCGCCCTCCAGTGAAATGGGGCCCTTTGACCGTCGATGAAGGCGCTGTGCGCACCGCGCCGGAACAGGGCACACCCGTCCGTTCCCGCGCCCGTTCGCACGTCGTGCTACCCGCCTACAACGAAGCCGAGTCCCTGCCGCCGCTGCTGAGCCGGCTGGCGGACGTCGCGCACGCCGAGCAGCTCACCGCCTGGGTCGTGGACGACGGCTCGTCCGACGGCACCGCCGAGGTGGTCGCCGCCGGTGTGCCGGGCCTGGACCTCAGGCTCGTCAGCCACCCGGTGAACCTCGGCCTCGGCCAGGCCGTCCAGTCCGGGCTCCGCGCCGCGCTCGCGGAGGCGTCCGGGCGCGACGTCGTCGTCGTGATGGACGCCGACGACACCCACGACCCGTCCCTGCTGCGCAGGCTGCGCGAGGAGATCGAGGCGGGCGCGGACGTGGTGATCTGCTCCCGCTTCGTCGACGGCGGCGACGACGCCACCGCGCCCGCGCTGCGCCGGCTGCTCTCGCGCGGCGCGGCGGTGCTGTTCCGGCGCCTCGTGCGGGTCGAGGGCGTGCGCGACTTCACCAGCGGGTTCCGCGCCTACCGGGCCGACCTGCTCGCGCGGGCCGCCCGCCACTGGGGCGAGCGGCTGATCGAGGAGCGCGGGTTCGCCTGCATGGTCGAGCTGCTGCTGAAGCTGCGGCACTGCCGCCCGGTGGTGGCCGAGGTGCCGCTGGTGCTGCGGTACGACCGGAAGCGGGGCGCGAGCAAGATCCGCATCGCCCGGACCGTCGGGCAGTACCTCAAGCTGCTGGCGCGCGACCGCCTCGCGCCCGCGCCGCACCGGGCCCTGTGATGGCGCCCGCGACGCCGGGCGGCGAGCACGTCGTGGTGGTCGGCGGCGGCATCTGCGGCCTGGCCGCCGCCCACCGGCTGGCCCGCTCGGGCACCCGGGTCACCCTGCTGGAGGGCAGCGACCGGCTCGGCGGCCTCGGCACGTTCTTCCCCTGGCGCGACCGGTGGGTCGAGCGGTTCTACCACTGCGTGATGCCCACCGACGACCACCTGCTCGGCCTGCTCGACGAACTCGGCCTGCGCTCCTCGGTCAAGTGGGACCGCACCCGGATGGGCATGGTCGTGTCCGGCCGCCACCACCCGTTCAACACGGCCCTGGACCTGCTGCGCTTCACCCCGCTGGGCCTGCCCGACCGGGTGCGCTTCGGCGTGGTCACGCTGCTGCTGCGCCGCCTGGGCCGCCGCCGCGACCTCGACGCCACCCGCACCGAGGACTGGTTGCGCGGCCTGTACGGCGACCGCGTCTGGGAACTGCTGCTGGCGCCGCTGTTCGGCGCGAAGTTCGGCGAGCGCTTCGGCGACGTGCCCGCCCTGTACCTGTGGCAGCGCCTGGGCCGCGAGGGCGCGGTCTCGGTGCGCGGCTACCCGGAAGGCGGCTACCGGGCCGTGATCGACGCGCTCCGGGCGTCGATCGAGGGCAACGGCGGCGTGGTGCGGCTCAACGCGCCCGTGCGGCGGATCGGCGTCGCCGGCGGCGCGCGGCTGGAGCTGCCCGACGAGGTGCTGACCGCCGACCGGGTCATCTCGACGCTGCCGCTGCCGCAGCTGCGGCAGGTGGCCGACGAGGACCTCGCGCCCCGGCTGCCCGACGTGGAGCTGCCCTACCAGGGCGTGGTCAACGCGCTGTTCTTCCTGCGCCGCCCGCTGTCGGGCCACTACTGGACGCCCGTGGTGCGCTCCGGCACCGACTTCGACGGGTTGGTCCAGATGACCCCGCTCGCGGGCGTGGAGCCCTACGGCGGGCGCCACCTCGTGTACGCCATGCGCTACACCGACCGCGGCTCCGCGCTGTTCGCCGAGGACGACGCCGCGGTGGCCGGGCGGTGGACCGCGCAGCTGCTCGCCCTGCACCCGGGCCTGCGCCGCGAGGACGTCGACGACGTGCGGGTGTTCCGGGCGCCATTCGTGGAGCCGGTGTACCCGCTGGGCTACCTGGCGCGCCGGCCGCCCGTGGTGGTCGCCGGCACCCCGCTGCTGCTGGCGACCACCGCCCACGTGTACCCGGACGTCACGAGCTGGAATTCGAGTGTGGGACTCGCGAACCGCGTGGTCGCGACGCCGGCGGGGGCACCACGACCCGTTCCGGGGTGAGCACCCGCTCGTCGCCGACCAGCCGCCGCAGCGCCGCGGCGATCCGGGTCGACGGCGAGCCGGTGCCGTAGGGGGAGGGGATGCGCTCCAGCCGCTCCCGGTGGCCGGGCACGTCGTCCAGCCACCGCAGCACCTCGGCGCGCACCCCCGCGCCGGGCGCGACCAGCGTGCCGAACGTGCCCTCGATCTCGGGCCGCTCGGTGCTGCGGCGCACCACCACCACGGGCCGCTTGAGCACGCTCACCTCCTCCTGGATGCCGCCGGAGTCGGAGACGACCACCGCGGCGCACCGGGCGAGGGCGAGGAACGCCGGGTACGCCTGCGGTTCCACGACCTTCAACCCCTCCAGGAGGCCGCCGAGGCCGAAGCCCTCGACCCGCTTGGCGGTGCGCGGGTGCAGCGGCAGCACCACCGGCAGCGGCAGGTGGCGCAGCTCGCGCAGGATGGCCTCCAGGTTCGCCGGGTCGTCGACGTTCTCCGGGCGGTGCACGGTGGCCAGCACGTAGCCGTCCGGCCGCAGCTCGTGCGAGGCCAGCACGACGTCCTCCTCCTCGCGGTCGGGCAGCGCGGCCAGGAGCGCCTCGACCACGGTGTTGCCGGTGATCGCGATGCGCTCGTCGGGCACGCCCTCGGAGAGGAGGTTGGTGCGGTTGAGCGGGGTCGGCGCGCAGCACAGGTCGGCGAGGTGGTCGATGGCCACCCGGTTGTGCTCCTCGGGCATCGCCCGGTCGTAGCTGCGCAGGCCCGCCTCGACGTGCACCAGGGGCACCTCGTTGGCGTTGGCGGCCAACGCGCCCGCGAGCGCGGAGGTCGTGTCGCCCTGCACGATCACCACCCGCGTCGGGTGCTGGGCGAGCACCCCGTCCACCGCGGCCACCGCCGAGCCGAGCTGGGCGCCCCGGCGCGCGCCGCCGACGGCCAGCTCGTGGAACCGGCCGGGGCAGCCGATGTCCCGGCGGATGCGGTGGTACAGCGCGGTGTCGTAGTGCTGTCCGGTGTAGACGACGGTGGCCGCCTGCCCGAGCAGGCGGATCAGCGGCGCCAACTTGATCAGCTCCGGCCTCGTGCCGCACACCATCGTGACGGCGCCGGGCGCTCCCGTGTCGATCTGACCCACCTCCAGTCGCGGTCGCCGCGCCGGGGCGCGACCGCCGAGAAGGATAGAGTCCCGCAGGTCGAT
>NZ_JBHWIE010000178.1:0-15196 GCF_042732085.1 Actinosynnema sp. NPDC059797 | reverse complement strand
GAACCGGGCCCCCTCGACCATCACCGCGCGTGGAGCTGATCACCAAGCGGAATGACGGCCAGCTCGCGGCTATGCGCGTGGCCAGGAAAGCCACCTGGGCAAGGATGCCGATCAGGGTCGCCCCGGATCCCGCGTTCACCCACCACGTCATTCCGACGACGGCCGGCGGTGTGGCCGCGTCCGCGTTGTTCCGCAGGCCGGTCTCCAACGCGCGCACCCTGGCCTGGGCCACCTGTGCCTCGTGCAGTGCGGCCAACCGGTCGGTCCGGGCGCGTTCCAGCTCCGCGTTCCGCCGCTCGGCCTCGTTGACGAGGTGATCGCGTTCCCAGGTCAGCCGCACCACGGCGCCCCGCAGCTCCCCCACCTCGCGGGTGAGGTCGCGCTCCGCGGCCAGGCTGTCCGCCAACTGGCGCCGGACCTGGCCCAGCTCTTCGTGGAGCCCGATCAAGCGCTCCTGGTCGCCGGGGGAGTGGATGTGCACGTCGCCACTGATCATGTGCGCCTGCACGGTCGCCCCGTGGACCGCCCCGGAAACGTCGTTGCGCCCGCTCGCGTCCACCAGCGCCTCCGTCGTGGTCCGGTCACCTCGAACCGGATTGTTGCACCGGTGGGCAAGGCCCCGGGGTTCGACTCCTGACGCGAGCCCGGCTCAGTTCACCGGCCAGGTGTGCACCGGCTCGTTCGAGTGCATCAGGTCCCGATAAGTCCGCAGCATCCGCCGCAGCGCCTCGGGCCGGTCCAGCGCCGTGTGGTCGTAGTGCCGGTGGAACGACCGCGCCTGCCACGTCGCCCCGTTCACCCCGGTCAGGCACCGCTGCTCGACGATCCCCAGCAGGCGGTCGCGCTCGGCGGCCTCCACCTTCAGCCGCACCAGGCCCTCGTGCGCCATCGGCAGCAGCCGGCGCAGCACCAGCTCCGCCACGGGCACCGTGCCCAGCCCCGGCCAGTAGACCTGCGCGTCGATGCCGTTGCGCGCGCCGGCGGTGAAGTTCTCCTCCGCCGCGCTGAACGACATCTGCGACCACAGCGGCCGCTCCTCCTCGGCCAGCGCCTTGACCAGCCCGTAGTAGAACGCGCCGTTGGCCAGGGTGTCCACGACCGTCGGCCCGGCGGCCAGGACCCGGTTCTCCACCCGCAGGTGCGGCTGGTCCCGCACCACGTCGTACACCGGGCGGTTCCAGCGGTAGATCGTGCCGTTGTGCAGCCGCAGCTCGGCCAGCGACGGCGTGTCGCCCCGCTCCAGCACCTGCACCGGGTCCTCGGGGTCGCAGATCGGCAGCAGCGCGGGGAAGTAGCGCACGTTCTCCTCGAACAGGTCGAAGATGGACGTGATCCACCGCTCCCCGAACCACACCCGCGGCCGGACGCCCTGCTCCTTCAGCTCCTCGCTGCGCGTGTCGGTGGCCTGCTGGAACAACGCGATCCGCGTCTCCCGCCACAGCTCCTTGCCCAGCAGGAACGGCGAGTTCGCGCCCACCGCCACCTGCACGCCGGCGATCGCCTGCGCCGCGTTCCAGTGCGACGCGAACTGCTCGGGCGACACCTGGAGGTGGAACTGCGTCGACGTGCACGCCGCCTCGGGCACGATCGAGTCGGCCGTCATCTGCAGCCGCTCGACGCCGTCGACGGAGATCTGGAGGTCCTCGCCGCGCGCCGCCAGCACCTGCTCGTTGAGCAGCGCGTACCGGGGGTTGCCCGACAGCGCCTCCACGGCCAGGTGCTTCGCCTGGAGCGTCGGCAGGATGCCGATCATCACCATGTGCGCGTCCACGTCGCGGGCCTTGCGGTCGGCCTCGTTGAGCGAGTCCCGCACCACCGACTCGAACTCGGTGATCCCGCCCCCGGTGAGCTGCCGGGGCGCGACGTTGATCTCCAGGTTCCACTGGCCCAGCTCGGTGACGAAGTCCGGGTCGGCGATGGCCTCCAGCGCCTCGGCGTTGCGCATCGCCGGGTCGCCGGCGTCGTCCACGAGGTTCAGCTCGATCTCCAGCCCGGTCATGGGCCGGTCGAACTCGAACCGCGACTCGCTCAGCATCCGGGCGAACACGTCGAGGCAGCTGCGCACCTTCGTGCGGTAGCGCGTGCGGTCCTCACGGGTGAACTCGTGCCGCCCGACGTCGTCGCCCATTGCCCGCCTCCAAGCCCGTGGATCAGCGCGCGGGTACCGCGATCGCGGTGACCACAAACCCCTCCCTGGCCAGCCAGCGACCGGTGAAACCCGTCACGGGGACGCCGTCCACGATCGGGGTCTCCACCAGGATCCGGGCGCTGAACGTGCCGTCGTCCGGGTTGATGGTCAGCTCCGCGTCCTCGAACCCCAGCCACCGCCGGGTCAGCGGGAACCACGCCTTGTAGACCGTCTCCTTCGCGCTGAACAGCAGCCGGTCCCAGGCGACCTTGTCCCCGTCCGCCCGCAGCCGCTCCACCTGCGCCAGCTCGGCGGGCAGCGCGATGGCGCCCAGCACGCCGTCCGGCGTCGGCTCGTTCGGCTCGGCGTCGATCCCGATCGCGCGCACCTGGTCGGCCAGGCCGACGGCCGCCGCCCGGTAGCCGTTGCAGTGCGTGATGCTGCCGACCACGCCCGCGGGCCACGTGGGCTCGCGCTTGGGGCCGGGCAGCAGCGGCGCGGCCGGGAAGCCGAGGGCCGCGAGCGCGGTGCGCGCGCAGTGCCGCCCGGTGGCGAACTCGCGGCGGCGCTTGTCCACCGCCTTGGCGACGTGCTCCTCCTCCTCGGGGAACAGCACCACCCCGTCGGGGTCGCCGAAGACGTCGAACGCCGAGACCGGCGGCGGCAGCAGGTCCGTGATCACCGGGCGTCCCCCTCGCGCAGCACGTCCAGCAGCGGCGCCGCGGTCCAGCCCCGGGGCTGCCACTCCCGCGGGTAGCCCAGCGACACCTCGTCGAAGCGCACGCCGTCCTTGCGGATGGTGCGCGGGATGTGCAGGTGGCCGTAGACCGCGACGGCCGCCCGGAACCTCAGGTGCCAGTCCGCGGTGCGGTCGGTGCCGCACCACAGGGCGAATTCGGGATAGCGCAACACGAACGTGGGATCACGGACGAGTGGCCAGTGGTTGATCAGCACCGTCTTCAGCGAGGGGTCGACGGCGCCCAGCCGCCGCTCGGTCTCCGCGACCCGAGCCGCGCACCACGCCTCGCGGCTCGGGTACGGGTCCGGGTGCAGGAAGTACTCGTCGGTGCAGACGACGCCGGCCTCCTGCGCCGCGGCCAGCGCCGACGCCTTGTCCGTCGTCCCGGCGGGCCGGAACGAGTAGTCGTAGAGCGTGAACAGCGGCGCCACCGCGACCGGCCCGCCGGCGCCCTCGAACACCGCGAACTCGTCCTCCGGCGTGAGCACGTCGATGCTGCGGCACAGCTCGACGAGCTGCTTGTAGCGCACCTCGCCGCGCGCCTGGACCGCGTCGTCCTTCGTCGTCCACAGCTCGTGGTTGCCCGGCGACCACACCACCCGGGCGAACCGGCCGCGCAGGAGGCCCAGCGCCCACTCCACGTCGTCGAACTTCTCCGCCACGTCACCGGCGACGATGAGCCAGTCGTCCGGGGAGTGCGGTTGGATCGCGTCGACGAACTGCCGGTTCTGCTGGTAGGTGACGTGCAGGTCGCTGGTGGCGAGCAGGCGTGGCGGGGTGGTCACCTGTCGAGGGTATCGCCGGCGCGCCGGCTCGGGGAGTGACCGCTCATCCGCTCGTCGCTCACCGCGGGCCGTTCGGCGGCGCCCCGGTGGCCGCGTGACGCTGCACCGCTCCCGTTCGTCGCGCGTCGTCTTACCAGGGGGCGCCGCTGTTCCTAGCGTGATTGGCATCACGACGTCCTGGGCGGAGGACCCGATGACCAACCACGTACGACCCGTGCAGCCGTTCGGCCGAACGGTCGGGGCGGAGATCGCCCGGCAGGTGCAACAACACGCGTACCGGGCGGTCGCGCCGCGGCGCGCCGACGACGCCGCCCTGGCCACGTTGCTGCGCGCCCGCCAGCGCGGCGACGCCCAGAGGCAGGAGCCGTGGGTGCGCCGCGCGCCCGAAGCGCCGCCCCGACCCCCGCACGCCGACGTGATCGAGCAGTTGGCCGTGCGCCTGGTGCCGCCGTCGCTGTGGGCGGCGGTCGAACCGCTCATCCCGCCGGCGAAGGTGCGCCGGCAGGGCGGCGGCCGGGGCCGGGTGTCGGACCGGGCCATCTTCACCGCGATCGTGTTCGTGCTGACCAGCGGCTGCGCGTGGCGGCACCTGCCCGCCACGTTCGGCGTGACCGTGCCCACCGTGCACCGCCGGTTCCAGGAGTGGACCGAGGCGGGCCTGTGGCTGCGGCTGCGGCGGGTGGCGGTGGACGGGGCGGTGGACGAGGCCCAGTGGTTGAGGCTGGTCCTCGACGCGGCGGAACGGCGCGGCGCACGGGCCGCGGGCTGACGGAAGGGGCAAGGGGGAACGGCGGCCGGGGCGGTGGCGTCCCGGGTCTGCGGACCGCGGGCGCCCGCGCGGCCGCCGTTCCCCTCGGAGGTGGCGAACATGCCGGAGTTGTCCAGACGCGAGGTCGCGCTGCTGCGCGCGACCGCCGCCAACCGGGTCGAGCTGACCGGGAACGCCGAGCCGGACGTGCGGGTCGACGCCCTGCCGTTCTGCGACCCGGTCACCGCACGGGCGCTGGTGCACGCGGGCCTGATCCAGCCGGTCGTGCCGGTGGCGCCGGGCCAGTGGGCCGCGGCGTGCCTCACCGAGGCGGGCGCGGTGGCGCTGGGTTCGGGCCTCGTCGCGGCCTGAGGTCCGCTTCACTGGGGGCATGACCCCCGTGCGCGCGACCGTCGTCGAAGGCCCCACCGGCACACCGCCCGCCGTGTTCCTGCACGGCGTGCTGAGCTGGGGCGACGACGAGGTCTACGGCTTCGGCAACCAGCGGCCCCTGGCCGCCGGCAGGCGGCTGCTCCTGGTGGACCGCCGCGGCTACGGCGACAGCCCCGACCTCGACGGCCCCCACCGCAGCGACTACGAGGTGGACGCGGAGGACGTCATCCCCCTGCTGGGCGACGGCGCCCACCTCGTCGGGCACTCCTACGGCGCGGTGGCCGCGATGCTCGCCGCCTCGGCACGCCCCGACCTGGTCCGCTCGCTGTGCCTGGTCCAGCCCGGCGCGCTGCGCCCCGCCGAGGACCACCCGGTAGTCGCCGAAGCCCTCGCCCGCGCCCGCGCGGCCACCGCCGCCCCGCTCGACCTGGGCCCCGAGGACTACCTGCGCCTGTCCACCGGGGCCGTCGGGATGCCCGCGCCCGAGCCCACGCCGAAGCGCCTGCGCGCGGCCCGCACCACCATGGGCGAACGACCGTGCTGGGACGCCGACGTGCCCCTGGCACCGCTGGCGGACGCCGGGTGGCCGGTCCTGGTGGTGCTGGGCGACTGGGAGGGCGCGCCCGAGCCGTACCGGCGGCTGGCCGGCGAGCCCCTGATCGCCGCCGGCCGCGAGATCGCCCGCCGGGTGGGCGCCGAGCTGCTCACCCTACCCGGGTACTACCCGCACGTGCAGCGGGCGGCCGAGGTGAACGCGGCGCTGGAGGCGCTGTGGGCGGGGGCGGAGCGCCGAACCGGCTAGGACGGGAGGGTGAAGCCCTCGGGCGGCGACCCCTCGACGAACAGCATCCGCACCCGGACCGCGCCCTCCCGCAGCTCCCGGGCCCGCCGGTACTCGGGGGAGTCGTACCACCGCCGGAGCCGGGCCATGTCGGGAAACTCGATGACGGTGAACCGGGACGACTCCCACGTGCCCTCGACGGCCTCGGGCGTGGGTCCCGCGACCAGGTAGCGGCCGCCGTGGTCGAGGATCGTCCGCTGGGCCACTGGCGCGTAGGCCAGGCCGGCCTCCTCGTCGAGCACGTCGACGTCGACGATGGCGTAAGCGGGCACGGGCACTCCGTTCTGCGGCATCGCGCGCACCGGGCGCGCACGGGTCGCCACCGACGGTACGCGCGGTCCGCACTGCCGTGGGCGAGCGATCGTGCCGGGACGCGGACGTACCCCCGGGACCGCCGGCGGCCGAGGTGAACGTGCCGCCGGAGGCGCTGTGGCGAGGGCCGGCGCTAGGTGAACAACTCGGCGAGCGCCCCCGCCAGTTCGGCCAGGACTCGCTCGGCTTCGGGAGCCGGCAACTCGTCCAACGTGCCGGCCGCGGGCACGCCCTGGAACCGGCTCAGGGCCGGGGTGCGGTGGAACATGCTCGGCCCGACCAGGACTGGGACGATGCGGCAGCCGTCGGTCTCCGCTGCGGCCAGCAGCGCGGGCAGCTCCACGGAGTTGATGTAGTCCGACGCGAGCGAATCCGCGCTGACCAGCACCAACGCCGCCTTGGCGCGGGCGAGCGCCTTGGTGATCTCCCGTTGCCACCGGTCCCCCAGCTCGATCCGGCGGTCCGACCACAGGTCCAGCTCCAGCGGCCTCAGGTGCACCTGGAGCCGCTGGAGCCAACGGGTGTCCCGGTGGCTGTAGCAGACGAACACCTGGTCGCGCGGTGCGGGCAGCCGCTTGCCGGCCAGGTCCAGCAACTCGTCCCGGCGCAGTTGCCGCAGGTAGAACAGGAACTGCGGATCGTCCACGACCAGCCGCCGCGAGCGCGGGTCGTGGAACAGGTGGTCGTCGTGGTGGCCTTCGAACAGCTCGGCGCTCCGCCCGTCGAGCCTGAGGATGCCGTCCCGTGCCGCGGCCAGCTCCAGCAGCAGGTCGACGCACACCGCCTCGTCCGCCCGGTCGCGCGTGATGAAGTCCAGCACCACGTCGTGGTACTTGAGCTTGAGCCGCTCGGTCACCTTGGACCGCGCGTGCGCCAGTTCGGTGCGCACCACCCGGCGGGTCGGCTCGGTGTGGCGGACCCCTGCGGTCAGAGCGATCTGCCAGCACAGCATCTGGGCGGTGAGCAGGCTCCCCGCCGCGGCGCGCGAGATGTCCGCCTTGCGGTCGAACTCGATGTTGAGCGCTTCCTCGCCCTGCTCGATCAGCCGCACCACCAGCGCCTCCAGCGCGGTGCCCAGGCGGAACACCCGGATGCGGGTGGCGAGGTCCCGGCCGACCGAGACGAGCGAGCGCGTGGTGCCGGGGATGCCCACCAGGACCAGCCGCTCGTCGGCCGAACCGCGGTCCGCCAACAGCTTGAGGTGGTCGGCCAGGCGGGCTTGGACCTCCGGCCGCAGCCGTTGGAAGTCGTCCACCGCGACCAGCCCTTCGTGCCGTTCGGGCAGCTCGGCGATGTCGTCGAGGTGGCGCGGGTCGCGGGCGCTGAGCACGGTCATGCCGGCCAGGTCCGGGTCCAGGTCCATCGCCCGGCGCAGCATCGTGGTCTTGCCGATCCCGGAGGGCCCTTCCAGGACGATGCCGAGCCCGGGCTGGCGCAGCCGCTCCCGGAACTCGTCGAACTCGTCCGGCTCGACGAACGTCACCGTGGGCACGCCGGTCTCGGTGAACACCTCGCTCAAGCGCCGGCGCACCGGGGCCCGACCGGCGCCGGTCGGCTTCGGAGGTCCGCCGCGCAGCTGCTCGCAGGCGAACCGCACCCCCTCCACGACGCTGAGGAGCGCATCGTCGCGGCGGGGCCAGTCCACCACCGGGAGGCCACCGGTGGGCAGCGGGGGCAGGAAGCCGAACTGCTCCTCCCACGCCGCCGGGCGGTACACCACGGGCATGACCACCGCGGCCCGGTTCAACACGGACCGGTTCACCACCGCGCGGAACTCCCGGCTCGCCCCGTACTGGACGGCGAGCAGGTCGCGGCTGATCACGACGAGGATCAGGTCGGCGTCGCGCACCCGCGGGTCCGCGTGGCCTTCGAGGTCGAGGTTCGCCTCGGAGACGGCCCGGGTGGTGATCCACCCGAGCGCCCGCTCCGCGGCCAACGGGCGCAGGGAGCTCGCCAGCTCCTCGGCGAACAACTCGTCCGGGACCGCGTGGACGATGGCCAGGTTCGGCGCGTCCGGTCCGCGGTAGGAGATCACGAGGTCACGTCCTGCTTGCAGGACCGGACCGGACGAGAACACCGTGCCGTGCCGCACAGCACTGTTGTGGACGATGGGGTTGAAGCCGGGCAGACCCAGCGCGCGGAGCAGGGAGGCGCCCGCTCCCGACAGGTCCGTGCCGACCACGCTCACCCGGTGCGGGAACGACGTCACGGGGCCGCCCGAGGCGATCTCGACGGCCGTGGTCCGGTCGCGCCAGCGCGAGAGGGCGGAAGCGGCCCGCTCCGGCAGGTTGGGCGACACGACCACGATCAGGCGGTCGACGTGGTCGAAGGTGGCGGGCACCCCGCCGGTCGGGGGCGTGCGGAGGAAACGGGCCTCCAGCTCGGCGGAGTACCCGGCGCCGGTGAGCAGCGCGGCGATCGACTCGGCCCACTCGGCGTCCCGCGCCTCGTACACGACCGCGAAGTCGGTGCGCGCCCCCGGTTCCGCCGGTTCCGGACCGGGCCGACCGACGACCCGCACCCAGGCGTTGGCGGCGAACGCCTTCACCTGCACCTGGACCCGCCGGAAGTCGCCGATCAGGGTGGTGTGCCTGATCACCTCGTCGAAGAACCAGTCCGAGACGATGACGACCAGACCGTGAGGCGAGGTCCGCGCCGCGGCCTTCAGCGCGGTCGAGTCCGCGAGGCGGTAGGCGGTGACCAGCTCCAACCCAGTGTCGCCGAGTGCGCCGTGGCGCACCTCGCCCGCGTGGATCGCCACCCGGATGCCGATCCGGTCGCCCTCGTCGCGGGTCGCGTTGTGCTGCCGCAGGAGATCCGCCAATGTCGCGACCCACGTCTCCGCGACCACGACCTTCGACACGTGCGCCGGCACGAGGACGAGCATGGGATCGCCCGCGTCGCGCACGAGCCCGTCGTCCCACGGCAAGCCCGTCGCCTCGAAGGAGGACCGGACCAGCTCGTGGACATCACGGCGGAAGGCGTTCCACACCCTCCGCTCCGCCGGGACCGGCACGTCGACCACGATCATCGTGTGGTGTAAGAGAGGGCCTCCCGGCTCCACCACCCCTGTCACCCCTTCCCTCAGGCGTGCACGCCCGCCGAGTACTTCGGCACCCGCACGCTGATCTTCGTGCCCAGCCCCTGCGCGGTCTCCACCACCAGCCCGTAGTCGTCGCCGTAGCAGCGGCGCAGGCGCTCGTCGATGTTCCCCAGCCCGATGCCCGCCGTCTCCCCGACCTGGCCCGCCAGGGTGCGGCGCAGCGCCTCGGGGTCCATGCCGATGCCGTCGTCCTCGATGGTGATGTGCGCCTCCTCGCCCGCGTCCGCCGCCAGGATCGAGATCCGACCCGGGCCGACCTTGCCCTCCATGCCGTGCCGCACCGCGTTCTCCACGAGCGGCTGGAGGCACAGGAACGGCACGGTCACCGGCAGCACCTCGGGCGCGATCTGGAGCGTCACCTGCAGCCGCTCGCCGAACCGCGCCCGCTCCAGCGCCAGGTACTGGTCGATCGACTTCAGCTCCTCCGACAGCGTGGTGAAGTCGCCGGCCCGGCGGAACGAGTAGCGGGTGAAGTCGGCGAAGTCCAGCAGCAGCGTGCGGGCGCGCTCGGGGTCCGTGCGCACGTAGGAGGCGATCGCGGACAGCGAGTTGTAGATGAAGTGCGGCGAGATCTGCGCCCGCAGCGCCCGCACCTCCGCCTCCACCAGCCGGGTCCGCGACCGGTCCAGCTCCGCCAGTTCGAGCTGCCCGGACGCCCACCGCGCCACCTCGTTCGTGGCCCGCACCAGCCCCGCCGACGCCTCCCGGCTGTAGGCGGCGAGCACGCCCACCACCCGGCCCTCCACGGTCAGCGGCGCGAGCACCGCCGTGTGGACCGGGCAGTCGGGGCGCGCGCAGGTGATGTCGAACGCCCTGGTGCGCCCGGTGCCGAACACGTCGGCCGCCAGGCCCATCGCCTCGGCCGCGTGGTGGGCGCCCTCGCCCTCCCACGCCACGACCTCGGTCTCGTCGGTCAGCGCCAGCGCGGGCGTGCCGAGCAGCGTGCGCAGGTGCTTGGCCGACTTCTTCGCCGCGTCCGGCACCAGCCCGGCGCGCAGCGGCGGCGCGGCCGACCACGCCGTGTGCAGCGTCTCGAACGTGATCCGCTGCTCGTTGGTCAGGAAGTCGTTGCGGGTGCGGGACGTCCGCCACAGCGTGATCACCACCGCGAGGCCGACCAGCAGTATCGCGCCGGCCGTCCACGCGGCGGTCACAGCCGGTCCTGACTGCGCAGGCCCAGGTTCTCCGGCGCGTGCAAGCGCACCATCACGTGGTTCACCCCCGGTGGCACCCGACGCGGCGTCAGCAGCGACACCGCGTACATCACGACGAACCCGAGCGGCACGGTCCAGGCGGCGGGCCGGGCCAGGAACACGTGGTACCACGAACCGGCGCCGCCGCTGATCGTCACCAGCCCCGCCACCAGCGCGGGCAACCCGCCCGCGAGCATCCCGGAGACCGCGCCCACCGTGGTGATCCGGGTGCTCCAGATGCCCAGCACCAGCAGCGGGCACAGCGACGACGCCGCCACCGCGAACGCCAGCCCCACCATGTCCGCCACCGGCACGTTGCCCACCAGCCACGTCATGCCCAGCGGCACCAGCACGGCGGGCACCGTCGACACCCGGAACCCGCTGACGCCGCGCAACCGCAGCACGTCCCGGCTCAGCACGCCCGCCAGCGACACCATCAGCCCCGAGGAGGTGGACAGGAACGCGGCGAACGCGCCGCCCGCCACCAGCGCGCCCAGCAGCTGCCCGCCCAGCCCGTCGACCACCCGGCTGGGCAGCACCAGCACCACCGCGTCGGTGTTGCCGGTCATCAGCAGCTCCGGCGCGTAGAGCCGGCCGAGCGCGCCGTAGACCGGCGGCACCAGGTAGAACACGCCCAGCAGGCCCAGCACGATCAGCGTGGTCCGCCGCGCCGCGCGCCCGTTGGGGTTGGTGTAGAAGCGCACGATCACGTGCGGCAGGCCCATGGTGCCCAGGAACGTGGCGATGATCAGCGAGTACACCGCGTACAGCGGGAACCGCTCGCCGCCGCGCATGGGCATCGCCCACGTCTCGTTGGTGTTGGCCGGGATCGAGCTGACGTGCGGCACGGCCGCGCCCTCGGGGAACGTCAGCCGCGAGCCGGCCGCCGCGGTGTGGTCGCCCGGGGCCAGCTCGCCGACGCCGTCGACCCGGACCCCGTCCACCACGCCCGTGCCAGTGTACGGGATGGCCTCCGGCACGCGGAACGAGGCGGCGCCGTCGAACGTCACCGTGGTCTGCCTGGTGAACTCGGGGTACTCCGGCCCGGTCAGGCCCTTCGCGCCGTGCGCGTGCCAGGCCGCCACCAGGAACACCACCGGCACCGCGATCGCGGTCAGCTTGAGCCAGTACTGGAACGCCTGCACGAACGTGATGCTGCGCATCCCGCCGGAGGCCACGTTCAGCGTGACCACCACGGCCACCACCAGCGCGCCCACCCAGTCCGGCGCGCCCGTGACCGTGTGCAGGGTCAGGCCCGCGCCCTGGAGCTGCGGCAGCAGGTACAGCCAGCCGATGCCCAGCGCGAACGCCGCCGCGACCGCCCGCACCGTCGGTGAGCCGAACCGGGCCTCGGCGAAGTCCGGCAGCGTGTAGGCCCCGCTGCGCCGCAGCGGTGCGGCGACCAGCGCGAGCAGCACCAGGTAGCCGGCCGTGTAGCCGACCGGGAACCACAGCATGTCCGGGCCGTGCGCGAACACCAGGCCCGCGATGCCGACGAACGACGCGGCCGACAGGTACTCGCCGCCGATCGCCGAGGCGTTCCACCACGGCGAGACGGTGCGCGAGGCGACGAAGAAGTCCGAGGTGGTCCGGGAGATCCGCAGGCCGTAGGCGCCCACCAGCACGGTCCCGATCGCCACCGCCAGCACCGCGATGATGCCGTAGGTGCTGCTCACGACCGTTCCACCAGCTCGGCGAACTCGCGTTCACCGCGCTCGGCCTGCCGCACGTAGAACCAGCCGGCCAGGACGAACACGGGGAACACCAGCACGCCCAGCAGCAGCCACGGCAGCGGCAGGCCCAGCAGCCGCTGCGCGCCGACCGAGGGCACGAGCGTGAACAGCAGCGGCAGCGCCGCCACGCTCCCGCACACCACCGCGCACAGCAGCAGCCCGAGCCGGCGCTGGGTGCGGATCAGCGAGCGCATGTAGACCGCGCCCAGCTCGCTCTGCTCGTCGATCTCCCGCGACGCGGGGTAGGGGCGGGGCGCGCGCGGCGCGCGGGTGCGCGGGCTCGTCACCACCACGCGCTGGCGCGGCGGCTGGGATCCCGTCACGACGGCTGCCGGTTGCGGCGCACCAGCAGCTGGCGCAGGTGCCGGGCGTGCCGCCGGCTGACCGGCAGCACCGCGCCGCCGATGTTGACGCTCAGGTGGCCGTCCTCCAGGCGCAGCTCGTCGATGTGCCCGAGCGACACCAGGTGGCTGCGGTGGATGCGCACGAACCCGGCCGACCGCCAGCGCTCCTCCAGGCCGTTGAGCGCGGCGCGCACCAGGCCGCTGCCGGTGGCGGTGTGCAGGCGGGCGTAGTCGCCGTGCGCCTCGACGTAGCGGATGTCGGCCAGCCTGATGAACCGGGTGATCCCGCCCAGCTCGACCGGGATGACCTCGTCGCCGACGTCCGGCGCCTTCTCGGCGGGCGCGGCGGCGGCCGGTTCGGCGGTCTTGGAGTCGAGCACCTCGTGCACGATCCGGTGCACGGACTCCGCCAGCCGCTCGGCGCGCACGGGCTTGAGCAGGTAGTCGAGCGCCTTCAGCTCGAACGCCTCGACCGCGGGCTCCTGGTGGGCGGTCACGAACACGATCGGCGGCGGCTGGGCGAACCGGGACAGCACCCGGGCCAGGTCCAGCCCGTCCAACCCCGGCATCCGGATGTCCAGGAACACCGCGTCCACCGGCTGGCCCGCGTCCATGGCCCGGTGCAGCGTGCGCAGCGCCTTGGTCGCGTCGGTCACCGCCTCCACGTGGCCCACGCGCGGGTCGGAGCGCAGCAGGTAGACGAGGTCCTCCAGGGCGGGGGCCTCGTCGTCCACCGCGAGCACCCGCAGCGTCCGGTCGAGTGCCCCGCGGCGCTCCGGGCCCTCGCAGAGGGGACAGGGCAGTCCTGAGGTCATCAGCTTCCAATGCGGTGCGGTCGACGGCGACGGCGATTAGACCACCGGGCGACCATCCTCGCCCTTCGGGGCGGCCAAGGGCAACGACCGCCGTGCGGCGGCGGCGTCACCCAACGTGACCTCCAGTTCGAGGAAGGCCTCCTCGCCGCGCCTCGCCGCCAGCGACACCGAGGCCGCCGCCGCGCTGCCCACGAACCGCCGCGTCGGCTCCTGGAGCCGGCGCACCGCCTCTGACCACTCGTTGGCCAGCCGGGCGAGGTCGGTGAGCGCGGAGACCAGTTCGGCGGACGTGCCCGGCGGCCCGTCGGCGATCCGCGCCAGTTCGACGTGCGGATCGGAAGCCATGCCATCCCCCAGTTGTGAGCCGCCCACGTATCGGAACCCGATGCTCCCGCTCCGCCGGTGGGGAGGTCAACGACCCGGGGGAGTGGTCTTGATTGGCTCCTCGTGCCGGAACGCCGGATGCCGGAGGGGGCGCATTTCGTCAAGTGGCCGCCGGATCGGCGGTCGGGACGTCCGGGAATTCCCGCCGGTGGGATGACCTCCCCGACTCCGCCAGCGCCACCGCCGCCAACCGCTCGAACACCGCGAACCCGTCGCGCTCCGCCAGGTCCGCCACCGTGCCCGCGTGCCGCAGCGCCTCGGCCCGCCGCCCGTCCGCCACCAGCGCGCTCACCAGGTGCGCGTGCGACCGGGCCACCCCGAACAGGTACTCGGTGGACGCCGCCAGCTCCAGCGCCCGCAGGTGCGACGCCACGGCCGGGCCCGGTTTGCCCAGGTGCCGCAGCACCAGGCCCAGCGCGTTCTGCACCTCCGACTCGACCCGCGGGTAGCCGCCCAGCTCGTGGACCAGCCCCAGGGCCCGCTGGGCCGTCCGCAGCGCCTCCACCAGCTCGCCGCCCAGGCACAGCGCCACCGCCAGGTGCGCCAGCGCCTCGGCCCGCGCGGGCCGGACCCCCGTCCGGTACCACGACGCCTCCGCGTGCCGCAGCAGGTCGACCGCCGCCGGGTAGTCGCCCAGCTCCGTGCGGCAGCGCGCGAGCAGGCACGCGCACGTCGCCTCCACGTTCGACCCGTCCGCGGCGCGCGCCAGCGCCAGGCCCTCCGCCAGCAGCTCCGCCGCACCCGCCGCGTCACCGCGCATCAGCCGCAGCGCCCCGTGCCCGGCGAGCGCGCCGATCCGCACGTGCGGCGGCGCCCAGTCCTCCGCCGCCAGCGCCGCCACCCGGTCGAACGCGCCACCCGCCGCCGCGAGGTCGCCCAGCTCCAGGCGCACGACGCCCTCCAGGCTCGCGTGCAGCCACTCCAGCCGGCCGGTCGGGCGGGCCAGCGCCAGGTGCCGCAGCGCCACCCTCGGGTTGCCCAGGTTGCGGTGCTCGGTGGCGAGCCACACCAGCGTGGTCGCCTCCGCGTCCCGGTCGCCCGCCGCGCGCGCCGCGCCCAGCGCCGCGTTGACCGCGTGCAGGAACTCCACGTGGTGGCCGTGCGAGCCGAAGTACCCGCTCACCGCGTCGATCAGCCGCCACGACAGCTCGCGCGGGCCGTGCGCGGCGCAGTGCTCGGTCGCCGCCAGCACGTTCGGCCGCTCGGCCTCCAGCCACGCCCGCGCCTCGTCCGGGGTCAGCCGCGGCGGCCCGGACGCGCCCAGCTCCGGGTACAGCACGTCGCCCACCTCGACGGCCGTGCGCAGGTACCAGTCGAACAGCCGCCGCCGCGCCGCCGCGACGTCCTCGCCCGCCGCCGCGGCCCGGTCGGCCGCGTACACCCCGACCAGGTCGTGCAGCGCGAACCGGTCCGCGCCCACCCGCTGCACCAGGTGCGCAGACGCCAGGTCGTCCAGCAGCCGCCGCGCCACCTCCTCGGGCTCGTCCAGCAGCGCCGCCGCGCCGCCCGCGCCGAAGTCCGACCCCGGCAGCACGGCCACCAGCCGGAACAGCCGCGCCGCGGCCGGCGACAGCGCCGCGTACGACAGGTCGAACGCCCGCCGGACCGCCGCGGTGTCGTCGTTGTCCACGGCCAGCGCCGCCAGCCGGTCGCCGCCGCGCAGCTCCGCCACGTAGGC
>NZ_JBHWIE010000177.1:0-15378 GCF_042732085.1 Actinosynnema sp. NPDC059797 | reverse complement strand
GACCACCGCCACGACCACGACGTAGGTCTGGTTGGGCCCGCGGTCCACGGCGATGTACAGCAGTCCCAACAAGAAAGCCACGCTCGTCCAGCCCGCGATGATCTTGGCCGGCCGCAACGCCCTGTTCTGCTCGTCCGGTGTCCTCATGTCTCCTCCCGCCCTGCGGGTACCCACCGATCCGCCCGGACCGGTGCGCCGCGAACCTTGCGATCGCCTGACGAGGCCGTCGTGCGCGCTCCGCGGTCGGTGCACCGGGTAGCCGATGGGCATGAACAGGATCGGCACTCCGGGCATCGTGGTGGTGGCGGCCGCGGTGCTGGCGTCGTGCGGTGAGCCGCAGCGGGTGTACGAGAGCGGCACGATGGGCACCAACGCCGAGGTCGGCGACGTGGTGCTGCGCAACGTGTTCGTCGAGGCTCCCGGCGACAGCTCCTACCAGCGCGGCGAGGACGCCGTGGTTCGGCTGGCGATGTTCAGCGAATCGGACCGGCCGGACGCGCTGCTGGGCGTGCGCACGCGGAGCGCGGACCAGGTCGACCTGCGCGCCGACGAGGACTGCGACGGCACCAGCGAGACCGTGCCGCGCATCCCCGTGCCCGCCGAAGGGGCGGTGGACGAACCCGGCAGCGTCGACCTGGCCTACCACCTGCGCGTCGTGGACTTCTCCGAGGAGGTCCTGGCGGGCACCGCGGTCCCGCTGACCTTCATCTTCGAGAACGCCGGCGAGGTCACGGTGGAGGCGGTGGTAGAGGCCGAGGACGACGGCGACGTGCCGCCACCCACCCGCTGCCCCGAGCCCACCGGGAGCTGACGACGTGAAGACTTCTCGCGCGGCAACGCTCTTGGCAGCGGTGGTGACCGGACGGCGTGCACCGCTGGACTGGCCGGCACCGTCGAACCGCCGAGCACCGTCCCTCCCGCGCCGGCGACCGGTCCCCCGGACCGCCCTGCGGTTCGTCGGGTGCGTGCTGGGCAGTTCGGCCGGGGCACCCCGTCGGGCTGACGGGCACGCCACCGCCGAGCTTGCGTTCACCTGACGATCCCGGCGCGCACGGAGTGCGGCCCTCGGGCGCGGGTAGTCCGAGCACAAGACGACGGGGCAGCGAGAGGAGAACCGTGAACGCGTCCAACGACGAGGCAGTGGTGGCCGGTGTCGACGGAACCGGACCGTCCGAACGGGCCGCGATGTGGGCGGCCCGGCAGGCGGTGATCTTCGACAAACCGCTGGTGCTGGTGTACGGGATGCGGTGGCCGGTCCACGCGCAGGCGCACCTGCACGCGCCCGTGGGCATGGGGGCCGTCGACCCCGCACTCGACGAGGAACCGATGCGGCAGTGGGCGCGGGACATGCTGGACGGCCTCGCCGAGCGGTGCCGTGACGCCACCGGCGCCGAGGTGCGCACCGAGATCGCGTCCGGGGATCCGGCGGACGCGATGATCCTGGCCGCGGACCGGGTGGCGTTCGTGGTGGTCGGGCACTCCGACCAGGGCGGCGTGGCGCGGTTCCTGCTGGGGTCCACCGCCGAGCGGTTGACGCGGTCGTGCCCGTGGCCGGTCGTGGTGGTCCGCGACGAGGCCGCCGTCGACCGGCGGCGCGACGGCGGACCGGTGGTGGTCGGGGTGGACGGGTCCCCGGTCAGCGGCCGGGCCCTGCGGTTCGCGTTCGGCTTCGCGACCCGGCACGGCGCCGAGGTCGTGGTCGTGCACGCCTCCAGCGGTGCGGTGACCACGACGGCGGTCGAGCCGGTGGGGACCCGTGAGGAGGCCGCGCTGCGCGAGGGCTGGGGGCCGGTGGGTTCCGAGTTGGTCGAGTGCGCCGGGCGGTACCCCGGTGTGCGGCACCGGGTGGTGGACGCCGCCGGTCCGCCGGCGGACGCCCTGATCGCCGCGTCCGCCGAGGCGGGGCTGCTGGTGGTCGGCAGTCACGGCAAGGGGGTGGTGCGCCGGGCGTTCCTGGGTTCGGTGAGCCACGAGGTGGTCAACAGCGCCCCGTGCCCGGTGGCGGTGCTGCCCCCGGAGACCGAGGGGACCGGCGACACCTGAGGTCGGCGTCGGTGCCGGTCCCCACCGGGCACGTGCCGAGGGGCGACCGGGTCGCCCGCGTGGCACCGGCTCGTGGGGCCGCAGCCCCGGGGCGTCGGTGTCCGCCGGGTCGCACGCCGGCGCCAGCACGGGTGACGGCCGGCAACCTGCCCAGCCGCTTGGACAGCAGTCGGCCGGCGGACCGGCTGCCGCACACCGCGGAGGACAGCACCCCTCCGGCGCGCACGACGCGGAGCGGTCGGACCACCCGCGGGAAGCGCGGGAACGGAACGAGCAGGAACACCGGCTGCCACCGGTCGCGCCGCAGGAACTCCCGCCGGCGCGCCAGGTCCTCGGCCCACCGCTGCCGCCGTCGGTGGTGCCGGCGTGCGAGCCCGACCGCGGGCCGCGGTGGTGTGCCGCATCGGGCCGGCCGGGACTCGAGGACGACACCACCGTCCGCGAAGCCACTACGGCCACCGGGAACGGGAACGCCACCAGATCGTGCGCGGAGCGGACCGCGGCGACGCCCGGGCCGTGTGGTCGCGGACCTCGCGGGTACCACCTGGTGGTGGTCGCTCCTGGTGGGCGCCGGCCCGCGCCGAGGAGCTGTTCCGCGAACACCGGCGGTTGGGGCTGATCGCCGCACGGGTCGTGGTCGGGCCCGAGGGCGGCGTGGACCCCGTGTGCGCGGAGATGGCCTCCTCTCCGCTGGGGCGCGACAACCTGCCCGGTCCGCGCGTGTTGCTACGTCGACGAACTGGTGGCCCACCACCAGCCGTCCAAGAGCCGCGGGCCGTCGGCGGTGTGGCGGCGGGCGGAGATGCGCAACGACCTGCTCACCACCTGGCTTGCGTCGCCCGTTCGAGGTCGGGTTGGCCGAAGCGGCGGCGTTGATCAGGTGCGGAGGACTCCTACCCGCGGGGTCAGCCCGGTTCTCCGCGCCTCTTGCGCTGGACGATCCGCCCGATGTCGACCACGAGCACGACTACGAGCGCCCACAGGACGACAGCGAGCCAGACCAGGTCTGCCCTGGCGGCGAGCACGGCGGCGACGCCGCAGAAGACGATGCCGAAGCCCGCCGGCCACAACCTCAACGTCAACGCGCTGCGGGGCGGTGCGGGCGGTGGAAGGTCGTTGTTCATGGCACTCGGCTACCCCTCGGCCTCGCACGCACACCCGGACGGGGACGACCGGTGCCGGGGACAGCGGCGCCCGCCGTACCGCAGGGCGCGAAATCCCGTACCCGGCGGACGCACGGGTCGTGCCGCGGCGCCGGGAGGAGCGCCCGCGCGAATCGCGGACGCCGGGTGCGGACCGGTGGCTGTCGCCGTCGTCCTCGCGGTCCTGCTGCTGCGCCGCCCGCCTGGTCGCGGGTCGCGCTGGAACACCGGGTAGAGGCTGGAACGACGAGGACGGCCGCCCGGTGTCCGCCCGCGCCGGCAGCCCTGGGTTCTGCTCCGTCGTCCCGGAACGGCACGACGGCCGAGCCCGGCGCCAGCAGGAAGTCCTCGTGGACGTCGATGGTGGCGGCGCCGACGACGACAACGTCGCCTTGGCGCTGGACGGGCGCGTCGATCCCGGTGCGATCGAGGGTGGCGAGCGGCTCAGGCGATGAGCAGGATGCTGCCGCCGAGCAGGGCGAGCCCGCTCGCGACGGCGAGCAGGGCGGCGTTGGCGCGGGCGTTCCGGCCGCCGAAGTGGCGAAGGACGATGGCGAGGGGACCGATGGGGCGCACGGGTTCCTCCGAGGTGCCGTGTCGAGAATTGGAATCTACCTATGTAGATTGGCAGTTCGGTCGTGCCCGTGCGAGAACCCATCGGCGTCGCGACCGACGCCTGACGGTCGTGCCGGGCGGCTCGGGAGCCGAGGCGCGACAACGGCAGACCGCTCCGCGAGGGCGCCCCGGTCGCGTCGGTACCTGCGGGAACCTCGCGGCCGCCAACGCGGCGGCCGGACCTCTCACCCCGCTCGGCGACTTGGTCGCACTGGTCGGTGCGTCGGCCGCGTGGTCGGTGCCCGACGAGCGGGACGCGCTGGTGGTGGTCGTCGCGTCCGCGGGAGCGCGGCTGCTGGTGGACGCCGCGCCGTGCCCGGTCGCGGTGCCGCGTGCTTCAGTCGCGCGGCACGTCGGGCACGTCGTCGAGGGCGTCCAGGTTTCCGGTCGAGTTCGCGGGGATGACGCTGAAGGTGCCGTCGGTCTCCAGTACGACGGCGGCGACCTGGTCCAGTCCGCCCCGCCCTTGGGCGCGGACTGCCTGGAGCACCTCGGCGCGGCTGACGCGCTGGTCGCGCAGCGCCTGGTCGCGCAGCCGCCCCTGCCACACCAGCAGGGTGGGGTCGGACTTCAACGCCCGCTGGAACGACCGCAGCCGCACCGAGGTCCAGGCGACGGCGAACTGCACGCCGATCAGCAGTCCCAGCGCCAGGACGCCCTCGGCCAGCGCCACGTCGGAGGTGAGCAGGACCGTGGCCAGGGTGGAGCCCAGCGCGACCGTGACCACCAGGTCGAAGGCGTTCATCTTGGCCAGCGTGCGCTTGCCCGATATCCGCAGCAGCAGCACCAGCGCCACGTAGGCGCACACGCCGACGACCACCACGCGGACCAAGCCGTCCCAGGAGTCGAAAAACATGCCCCACACCTACCCCGGCACAGCCCGGCGACACCGCCGGGTGCGGCGTCACGGCTCACCGGGATCGGCGAGGAACGACCGGACCACCAGCACCGGCACCGCCGCGCCCGTCGGCCCGGCCGACCTGGGCCGGCGCGCGACGTCGCCGGAGCCGGGCGGGTTCCGTTCGTCGTTCTTCACCGTCCACCGTCGACCCGGGCCCAAACCACCGTGACCGCGGATCGGTGCGTTCGCAAGCTCCGCGCGAGGTCGGCGACCTTGCGATCGGCTGACAGCCCGCTGACCGCGTTCCGACCGGCGGTCACCGGGTAGCCGTCCGGGGTGGACGGTTCGCGAACACCCGCGGCCCCGGGTGCGGTCCTGCTCGCGGTGGTGGGCCGCGCACAACCCCAGGAGGAGTCGCGGAGCGGCACGACGGGCGCCAACGGGCGAGTGGGCGAGGTGGTGCTGCGCGACGCCGTGGTCGAAGCGCCGGCGGACGGCGCGTGGCGGCCCGGTGACGACGCCCCGGTGAGGCTGGTGCTGCTCACCGGGGCCGACCGGCCGGACGCGCTGGTCGGGGTGCGCACCGACAGCGCCGCCCGCGTGGAACTGGTGGCCGACCGGGACTGCGACGGCACCGGCGAGCGGGTCGACCGCATCCGCCTGCCCGCCGAGGGCGCGGTGCGCGATCCCGGCGGCGTCGACACGGCCTACGACCTGTGGAACCCGGCTGCCTGGTGCTGTCGACCGATCAGGGCCGGTTCCTGCTGCTCGGCGGCGACGCGGAGGTCCTCCGGGCGGGTGCGGAAGTCGTGGTGGAGGGCACGATCAGCCCTGACTAGGCCACGACGTGCCAGCAGGGGACGCCCTTCGCCGTCGCCGAAGCGCGGGCCGCGCCGACCCGATGAGCCGCGGCCGGCCGACGGCGCCGCCGGTCGCAAAGTGGCCGCAAGGTTCTTCCCCGCCGCCTCGGGAACCCGGCTGATCACGACGAAAGGTGACGGCGCAGTGGAGGACCGGGTCCGATGGCGATGAGCGGGAACTCCGTGGCGGTCCTTCGTCCGGCGGACTCGGTCGGGTGACGCCGTGAGCCGGTACCCGAACGGCGAACCGGACTACCAGCGCGCCGCGCGGTCGACCACCCGCCGGGGCGCACCGGGACCCGGCGCGGTGGTGGCGGTCGCCGGGGTGTGGCTGGTGCTCGCGCCCTCGGTCCTGGAGTACCCGGACGGCGGCGCCGTGGTCAACGACGGTGTGGTCGGCACCCTGATCGCGATCGCCGCGATCACCGGCTCGGCGGTGCCGCGGACCGCGTCGTGGTCGAGCGGGACGACCGCGGTGCTCGGCCTGTGGGAGGTGGCCTCGCCGTTCGTGCTCGGCCACGGCTCCGGCGGTTCGGTGGTGTCCCACCAGGTCGTGGTCGGCCTGGCGGTGGTGGTGCTGTCGCTGGCCGGTGTGGCGGTGGCGGTGGAGCGGTCCGGCGCGCGGCACCCGAAGCCGTCGAAGCCGTCGCGGTGGGGGTGGCGTCGCGCGCGAGCCCGCCGGGTGCGCAGGTGAGGAGGCAAGCGGTGACGCATTTCCGGGAGCTGTGCCTGGTGGCGGGCGTCCCGGTGGCTGCTGAGCCCCCGTCGCCTCGCCGGAGCCGGCCGGCGCGCCTCAACCGGACGGGGCGCGCCCGGCGCCTGGCTCGTCCGGTCCGCCGGTGGGCAGGTTGTCGGGTGGTTCTATCCGCAGGGCCTCGGCCACGGGGACGTCGGAGGAGGAGTGCAGGACGATGGACAGGGCGATGGCGGCGGCGACCAGGTCGAACACGTGTGCGGCGTCGGGCAGGCCGGATTGCAGGACGAGCAGGCCGAGGACGAGTTCGAGGGCGATCTGGCCGGGGGTGTGCGGTGTCGTGGGAGGCGGCGGCCAGGAAGAGCAGGACGAACGGCAGGGCGAGGCCGTCGCTGAGGCCGGACTCGACGTTGGGCAGCCGCCGCGGCCGCAGCGGTACGTCCTCGTCCGGGCAACCTTGCGATTGCCCGACGGACCGTATCCGGACCGACGTCCCGGGTAGTCCAGTGGTGGACCCGATTCCGACGACAGGAGCCGTCGATGTTCCGCACGACCACTCGAACGGGTGTCCTGGCCGCCACGCCGTGCCTGGCCGTGGCCCTGTTGGCCGGCTGCGGCTCCACCACCGCGGAGCAACCCGCCGGCACGCCGGCGACCTCGAACGCCCCGGGCGCCGATGCGTTGCGCAGCACCGGGGGCGCCGAGCAGTGCCTGACCGCAGGACTGCGCATCGACCTCGGCCGGGGCAACAACGACATGCAGGGCGCCCACCTGCCCCTGCGGTTCACCAACACCGCCTCGCGGCCGTGCACCCTCCAGGGCGCACCGGGTGTCTCCTACGTCACCGGCGAGGGCGGTGAGCAGGTCGGCCTGCCGGCCGAGCGCGACACCGACGGCCCGGTGGTGACCCTGGCGCCCGGGGAGACCGCGTCCGCGGCGTTGTTCCTGTCCAGCGCGCCGCGCAAGACGCCCGGCTGCGAGCAGGTCGAGGTGGGCGGGCTGCGGGTCTACCCGCCGAACGACACCGAACCGGTGTTCGTCGAGCACGAGGCCGTCACGTGCGCCCCACCGCTCGGCGGTCCGTTCCTGGAGGTCGGCCCGGTTCGCCCCGGAACCGGCAACACCGGCCCCTGACCCGGCCGGCCCGTGGCACCGACGGCTGCCGGGAGCCTCGCCGCACGTCAGCTCCGTGGTGCGACGCGCGGACAGAGGTCGGTGTCACCAGTGCGGGCCGGAGCAACCTCCCCCTGGTGAACGGGTAACGATCGCGGCCCGATCCCACAGCTCTCGGGTCTCGATCACCTGCCGATATCGCAAGGTAGGACTTTGCGTTCACCTCGTCTCACCCTGGGCAACCGGATCTCGGTCTATTCGGGCATACCGGTCGACAGGTGATCGCTACCTTCTGCGCGCCCGGCCCTGCCCCCTGCGGCACCACCGGGTTGTCACTCCACTGTGGAAGGAACGCGATGAGATCGCTCTTCGGCCGCTCCGGGCGCACGACCGCCCGGACGGCAACCCGGCACCGGTGGCGGACCGCCACGGCCGGCGCCGGTGCGCTGCTGCTCGCCGGGTCCCTGGCCCTGGCCGGTGGCGGCACCGCCTCGGCGGTCACCGGCAGCGGGCCCTACCCGGCCAAGGTCGCCGTCGACGGTCGCGGCAGCATGGATCCCGAGGACCGGGTCCGCACCGACGCCTACCTCGCCGGCGACCCGGTCACCCTGCGCTGCCAGGACACCGGCCCCGCCGTGAACGGCAGCACGACGTGGGACTACACCACCGACGGCTACTGGATCCCGGACACCTACGTGAAGACGGGCGTCGACGGGTTCGTCCCCGGCGTGCCGCGCTGCTTGGCGATCGGCATCGACGGCCACGCGAACGTGGGCGGATTGCACGGCCCCTACACCGTCAAGGTGGACGTCGACGGTCGCGGCAGCGCGGTGGTCTCCGACCGGGTGCGCACCGACGCCTACCCCGCGGGCAGCAGCGTCTACGTCAAGTGCCAGGACTACGGCGAGTCGGCCGGCGGCAGCACCCTGTGGGACTACACCACCGGCGGCTACTGGATCCCCGACGCCTACATCACCACCGGCACCGACGGCCGCATCCCCGGCGTGCCGACCTGCTCCTCACTGGGCATCGACGGCGGCACGGGCGCCAACCCGGGCGGCGGCACGCAGTTCCTGGCCAAGGCCACCCTCAACGGCTACCACGGCAAGAGCCTCAGCGCGTCGAACGTCTTCGACAAGTACGCCGAGGGCAGCTACATCACGGTCATGTGCCAGGCGTACGGGGAGGCCAACTACGGCGGCTCGGCGATCTGGGACTACACCAGCGACGGCCTGTGGGTGCCCGACTACTACGTCAAGACCGGGGCCTCGGACATCGTGCTGCCCCGGTGCGACGGCGACGGCCCGTCCGGCGGCGGCAGCGGCCGCTACCTGGCCAAGACCACGCTCAACGGCTACCACGGCAAGAGCCTCAACTCCGGCAGCGTCGTGGACAAGTACCCGGGCGGCAGCTACATCACCATCGTGTGCCAGGCGTACGGCGAGTTCAACTACGGCGGCTCGGCGGTGTGGAACTACACCAGCGACGGCCTGTGGGTCGCGGACTACTACGTCCAGACCGGTCACGTCGACATCTTCCTGGGCCGCTGCGACAGCGACCCCAAGCCCAGCGGCGGCGCCGGGAACCCGACCGCGCCCGCACCTCCCGCCGGCGGCAGCGTCGGCGCGACCAAGCTGCGCGACGCCATCGTCTCGGCGGCCACGAGCCAGATCGGCACCCACGAGTGGGGTGACAACTGCAACCCGTACGGGCTCAACGGCGCCAAGTGCGGCGACCCCTGGTGCTCCATGTTCGCCTCCTGGGCGTGGCGGCAGGCCGGCATCAACGTCTACTTCCCCTACAGCGGCGACTTCTACTGGTGGGGCAAGCAGCACGGGACCCTGCGCGCCAAGACCGACGTCCGACCGGGTGACCTGGTGCTGTTCGGCAGCGGCCCCGGCGCCGGCAACCACATCGGCGTCGTGGCCTACGTCCTCGACGACGGCAGGATCGTCACCGTCGAGGGCAACTGGGGCAACGAGGTCACCGTCGTGGGCCCCTGGGACCCGGTCCGCCCCGGATCCACCCACGAGAACGTGTTCGCGGTCGTGGCCCCGGTGAACGACGCCGCCCTGTCCCACACCAGCGACGCCACCGCCGACAACCCGGTGCGGCTGGCCTCGTTCCAGCTGGAGCCCAGCCGGGACTGCCTGTTCCAGACCTTCCGCGCCGAGCCGACGGTCAACGACCTGCACATGGGCTACATCGACTACCGCTTCGAGATCTGCCGGGGCCGCGAGCCGCTGCTGTGGTCGGCCGAGGTCAAGAACGAGGTCAACAGCGCGTTGGGCAAGGTCATGGGGCACACGATCGACAACACCTCGATAGTGCGCACCCAGACCCGCGGTGACGGCAACACCTGGAGCTCCGCCGGTTACCTGGGCAAGTTCGACATCGTGTTCGAACCGCCGGTGTTCGCCTCCTGGGACTGGCTGGAGATCGACCGCGTGCCGGTCAACATCCAGTTCTACGCGGTGATGAACGGCGACTCGATCACCATCGACGTGGTCGACTACCAGCCGCACGACCGGATGTTCTGGATGGACGTCCACCCGGTGACCTGACCGGGAGGGGTGGTGGCCGGGAACCGGTCCGGCCACCACCCCGCCTTGCGGTTTCCTGTCCTTTCCCGCCTGGCGGCCGTCGGCGCAAGGTGATCGTCAGGTTCAGCGGGCCGTGCGGGTGGCAAGCTGGGTGCCGTGCTCCGAGATCCCGCCACGCTCCTCATCTGTTCCGGGACGACTGGAGGCCGCCGATGAGCGCCGCGCACGACAGCGCCGGGTACGACGACGTCGGGTACGACACCGCCCTGCTGGTGGTCCGCGACGACGGGACGTTGCCGCGGAGGCAAGTGGAACCGTGGTTGCGCGATCGCCTGGACGGCCGGCCCGAGCACGACGTCCTGCGCGTCCGGCTCATCGTCGCCGAGCTGCTGGACAACGCGCAGCGCCACGGGTGGCCCCGCTACGTGGTGGAGCTGGTGCTGGACCGGCGGACCGGGGTGCTCACGATCAGGTTCCGCAACCGCACCCCGGAGCGGGTCGTCGGCTGGGCGCCGGGGGCCGGGTTGTCGATCGTCGAGGCGTTGAGCGAGCAGTGGGGCTTCGTGGCCATGAGGAGCAGCACGACCGTCTGGGTCAAGGTGCGGTTCGACGAGTGAGCCCGGCCGGCGGGAACCGCGGGTGGCGGCCGGCACCGGGCCACCAGGTGTTCGTGAGAGGAGAAACCCGGTTGTGCGGTCGGCTTTCCGCGAGGACGTCACGGCTCTGGGCGGTGGTGGCGTCGTTGGCGCTGCTCGCGGGTTGCACGGCCGATCCGGTCGGGCACTCGTCGGAGGTCGTGGCGGCGGAGGTCGGCGCACCCCCGACCGCGCTCACGGTGCTCGACGCGGGTGAGGGCGGGGCTTCGGCGATCGCGACCAGCGCCGCGCTGTTCCGGAGCGCGCCCGTCGTCGTGGTGACCGGAGGGCCTGACGTGGCCGGGGCGGGTGCGGTCGCGGAGCGGCTCGGCGCGCCCGTGCTCCTCGCACCGACCACCGGCCCACCCGACGCCCTGCGCCGGGAGTTGGCGAGGTTGTCGCCGCGGGCGGTGCTCGCCGTCGGTGCGGGTGCGCGACCCGTCGCCGAGGAGGCGGCGGGGGCCGTGCCGGTGCTCGCCGTCGACCCCGCGACCTCCGAGCTGCCCGAGGGGGTGCCCGACACCCGCCCGCCCGCACCGGTCGGGGTGACCGTACTGGTCGACGCCGGGCGGGACGACGCGGCGGCGGTCGCCACGGCGCGGGCCGCCGGGGCCCGGGTCGTCACCGTGCGCGGCGCCGACCCGCGGGGCGACCGGGCGGCGGCCGAGGCGTTGCGGGGCGACCCGCCGACGACCGTGCTGGCGGTGGGTGCCGGCTTCGGCCCGCCGGACCGGCTCCGGACCCGGCTGGAGGTGGCCTCCCGGGGCGTGGAGCTGCCGGGCGGCGGGCAGGTCCTGTTCCCCGGCAGGCGGCTGGTGTGCCTGTACGGCCACCCCGGCGCACCCGTGCTGGGGGTGCTCGGCGAACAGGGCGTCGAGGGGGCCGTCGCGCGGGCGAAGGAGCACGCCGCCCGGTACGAGCCGTTGAGCGAGGTGCCCGTGGTGCCGGCGTTCGAGATCATCGCCACCGTGGCGCAGGGAGCGCCCGGCCCCGACGGCGACTACTCGGGCGAGGCGTCGGTGGAGTCCCTGCGGCCCTGGGTCGAGGCCGCGGGCCGGGAAGGGCTCTACGTCCTGCTCGACCTGCAACCCGGCCGGGCGCGGCTGCTCGACCAGGCCCGGCGGTACGCCCCGCTGTTGGAGCTGCCCCACGTCGGCCTGGCGGTGGACCCGGAGTGGAAGCTGGGGCCCGACCAGAGGCCGCTGGAGCAGATCGGCGGGATGGACGCCGCGGAGATCAACGAGACCGCCGACTGGCTGGCGGACCTGACCGCACGCGCCGCCCTGCCGCAGAAGCTGCTCGTGGTCCACCAGTTCCGGCTGTCCATGATCCGCGACGAGCCGTCGCTGAGGACCGACCACGACGAGCTGGCCGTGCTGATCCACATGGACGGCCAGGGCACGACCGCCCAGAAGACCGCGACCTGGAACTCCGTGGTCGCGGCCCGGCCGCACGACGGCGTGCCGATGGGGTGGAAGAACTTCTACGACGAGGACCACCCGATGCTCGGCCCGGAGCAGACCATGGGTTACCGGCCGACCCCGATGATGATCTCCTACCAGTGAGGCGCCGCTCGTTGCCGCACCTCCTGGCCTGCGCCGCCCTGCTCGTGTCGGGGGCGTGCACGTCGACACCCCCGGACCTGAACACCTGCGGCACCGCGGACCTGCGGATCGAGTTCGCCGCCAAGGGCAAGGCGGACGGCCGGGGCGCGCACGTGCCCCTGCGGTTCACCAACACCGGCGCGGCACCGTGCTCCCTGCGAGGCGCCCCGACCGTCGTCTACCTGCACCACCCCGGCGGCGAACCGGTCGGCCTGCCCGCGCGGCGCGACCCCGACGGGCCCGACGTCACCCTGGGGGTGGGGGAGACGGCGTCCGCCGGCCTGCTGCTGTCCACCGCGCCCCTGCGGACGCCGGGGTGCCCGCGGGTGCGGGTGGGCGGTGTGGGCGTGACCCCGCCGGGCGCCGGTGACCGGGTGTTCCTGGCCCGGGACGCCATCACCTGCGGTCCGCCGTTCGACGGGCCCTACCTCGAGGTGGGGCCGGTCGGGTCGGGACCGGGGGGTGCCGAGCCGCCGAGGTCGTGAGATCCGATCGCGAGGTGCCGACCCGGTGGCGCCGTCCCCGGGTGATGTGCCGTTCCGCGACGGGCCGCGGTCCCGGGAGGTTCGGAGCCGGGGGCGGGTACCTCCCGTGCCGGGCGGTACGATCGCCGTCGGTGTGCCGGGAAGCCTGGTCGGCGTGGATTCGTCGCCGTCCTGGACGGCCACCGGTCGCGGCCGGGCTGGTCGGCCCCGGGTGCCTGCTGTGGGTGGAAATGTCGTCGCCTGCTCGCCTCGGCGGTGGACCTCGTCGCCGAGCGTTCGAGGAGGGAATCGGTCATGGCGAACGGGGTGGCGGGAACGGCGGTCGGGCCCATGGTGATCGCGGCCGTGGAGCAGTACCGCTCATCCGGGCAACGCCTCCTCCACGACCCGCTGGCGGCCTCGGTGCTGCCACCGTTCTCGAGGTGGCTGGTGGGGCTGGCCCGGCGGCCGGGTGTCCGCGCCGCGCTGATCAGGGCGTCGGAGCGGGCCGCGCCCGGTGTCTGGGGTGGTGTCGCCTGCCGCAAGCGCTACATCGACGACCGCTTCACCCGGGCGTTGGAGGAGGGCATCACGTCGGTGGTGGTCCTGGGCGCGGGTCTGGACACCCGCGCGCACCGGTTGGCCGTGCCCGCGGGGGCGACGGTGTTCGAAGTGGACCTGCCGGTCAACATCGAGCGCAAGCGCAAGCGCCTCCCCTCCGACGACCGGGTCGTCCTGGTGCCGATCGACTTCGACACCGAGGACCTCCGCGAGGTGCTGACCGCGCGCGGTCACCGCTCCGGCGACCGGTGCCTGGTCGTGTGGGAAGGGGTGACGCAGTACCTGGGCGAGGACGGCGTGCGCCGGACCTTCGACTTCCTGGCGGACCAGGCGCCCGGCAGCCGGCTGGTGTTCACCTACGTGCGCCAGGACTTCCTCGACGGCACCGGGATGTACGGCTCGGAGGCGCTGCACCGGCGGTTCGTGACCGGGCGTCGACTGTGGCGGTTCGGGCTGCACCCCCACGAGGTCGCCCCGTTCCTGGCCGGGTACGGCTGGCACGAGGTGGAGCAGGTCGGCCCGGCGGAACTCGACGCGCGTTACGTGCGGGGCACCGGTCGGGTCGTGCCGATCTCACCGCTGGAGCGGACCGTCCTGGCCGAGAAGCGCTGAGGGGGCGTACCGGGTCCGGCCGCGCCGGCGGGGTCACCGGGGTTCGGCCGCGTGGGCGAACACCTCGTCGAGCGCGCGTTCGAGGAGCGGGGACATGGTGCGCGTGTAGGTGGCGCTGACGTGGCTGTCGTCGAGGTAGACGTGGACGTTGCCGATGATCGGCGGGCAGCGGTCCCCGGGGCAGAAGTAGTCGCTGAAGTCGAGGAACTCCACGTTCGACGGCAGGTCGGGGATGCGGGCGTACGGGGGTTCGGCGTCGAGCAGGTCGGCGCGGGGAGTGGCGCACCGCGGTGCCCCGGCGCCGTGGGTCCTCGCGCACTCCGCGGGTTTGAAGGGGTGGCGCGGGTTGTCGCGCACGGCCGCGACGGCGATACCGGCTTCTTCCAGCTTCCGCCACTGGGCGACGAAGCCCGGTGGTGTCTCCTCGGTGAGCCCGGCCCGGACGTCACGGGTGCCGTTGGCCAGCACGAGGTCGGGCCGCAAGGACAGGATCCTGTCGACGGCGTCGGCGTTCCACTGGAGGCACTTGGCGTCGCCGGGCATCGCGTTGGACTCGGTGGAGAACGGGCAGGCGCCCTTGTTCATGGCGACGAGCTCCCAGTTCCGGCGCCGCGCGACCGGGTCCAGGGCGGCGATGTACTGCTGCATGTGCGAGTCGCCGACGACGACGATTCGCTTGTCTGGTTCGCCGGTGACGGGGCTGTGGCAGTACGTCAGCTCCTCGTTGTGGGCCGCCGTGGTGCAGGTGCCGCCTTCGATGCCCGCGAAGTCCTTCGGCAGGGCGACCAGCGGCGGCGCGACGGAGGGGTTCTCCGCGCCCCAGTACTCGAAGCCCGGTTCGAGGGACATGGCGCCGGGGTGGTCGGGGTCGTCGACGACGGCGGCGTGGAGGGCCGCCTCGCGTTCGGCGACCACCTGCCAGCCGGCGGCGCCCGCGAGGACGGGCGCGAGCGCGAGCGCGGCGAAGCGGTAGGCCCCCCGGCGCGCGGTCGCGCCGATCGGGGATCGGCGGACCGGCTGCTCCACCAGGTGGTGGGTCACCACCGACAGGGCCAGCGACAGGCCGATGACGAGCGCGCCGCCGAGCGGTCCGGGATCGGTCCGGTCGCCGGTGACGAGGTAGAAGACCAGCACGGGCCAGTGCCACAGGTAGAGGGTGTAGCTGAGGTCCCCGAGGTAGCGGACCGGTCGGGTGGAGAGCAGCCGGTCGGCGCCGAAGCGGCTGCCGGTGGTGCCCGCGGCGATGACGGCCGCGCCGCACAGCGTCGGCCACAGCGCGGCGTAACCGGGGAAGACGCTGCCGACGCGCAGGACGAGCCCACAGGTGACGAGCCCGACCAGGCCCAGCCAGCCCAGGACGAGCCTCACCGGGACCGCGGGTGCGAACGCGGTGACGCCCAGCGCGAGCAGCCCGCCCAGCGCGAACTCCCACACCCGGGTCAGCGAGTGGAAGTAGGCCAGCGGCTGGTTCACCGCGGTGAGCACCACCGAGAAGGCGAGCGAGGCGGCGAACACGACCGACAGGCTGACCGCCAGTGCCCGGTTCGGCGCGCGGCCGCCGCGTCGGGCCGCGGCGACGACGAGCGCGATCAGCAGCGGCCAGACCAGGTAGAACTGGCCCTGGATGGACAGCGACCAGTAGTGCTGGACG
>NZ_JBHWIE010000176.1:0-15381 GCF_042732085.1 Actinosynnema sp. NPDC059797 | reverse complement strand
GCAACCACCCTTGTCAAGGGGTCCGCGAAAAGCGTGCGGACCCCTTGACAAGCGCGGTAGGGCTGCGCCCAGGCCATACGGGAGAGGACGAGCGCGACTCCCCGTTTGACGCTGCGCTAACCCACCACCACCCACCCGCGTGTCCTCCACTCAGACATCGCGAGTCGTACGTTCGGGCATGGCGAGTCGTACGTTCGGGCACGTTGAGTCGTACGTTCAGAGCGCGCGAGTCGTACGTTCGGGGCGGGTGAGTTTGACGTTCGGCGCGCGTGTCATGCGTTCAAGGCTCGCGTGTCATGCGTTCGGGGCGCGCGTGTCATGCGTTCAGAGCCGGTGTGTCCTGCGTTCAGGGGGCCTGGGGTGGGCTAGCGGTTGGCCATGATCTTTTGGAGCGCGTCCAGGGCTCGGCTGGCGGTGCTCTTCACGGTGCCCTTCGAGATGCCCGTGGCCTCGGCGATCTCGGCTTCGGAGAGGTCGCCGTAGTAGCGGAGGACCAGGACCTCGCGTTGGCGCGGGGGGAGCTGGGAGAGGGCGGCCACGACGGCCTGGTGCTCGGCGGTGAGCATGGCGAGGCTTTCCGCCGAACGGGCGTTGGCCACGTGGGGCGGGGTGTAGTCGCGTGCTGTCTTGCGCCGGCGCAGGACGCTGCGGGAGCCGTTGACCACGGCGGTTCGCAGGTAGCCCACGGCGGCTTGCGCGTCCCGCAGGTTGGACCAGTGGCGGTAGAGGCCGGTGAAGGCTTCCTGGACCACGTCCTCGGCCGTGGCCGGTTCGTCCACCAGGAGGAGGGCCAGGCGCACCAGGCGCATGCGGTGCTGGCGGTAGAGGTCTTCCAGGGTCAGCGGGCCTGTGGGCGCCGGGGCCTTGCTGTCCTGGATGCGCAGGTTCGTCAGGGTGTCCTGCACGCGGGCGACGCCGCCGCTGTTCTGATCCGGACCGACCACGGGGAAGACGTTACCTGGTTGGGGGGTAGCTTCGGCGCGGCGTTGGACAACGGAGGTGGGTTGGTGGCTCGGTTCGCGGTCGAGTGGGTGTTCGGTGAGGACCAGGAGGGGCGGTTGGCGGTCCGGCCGGCGCACCGGGAGTACCTGGCGGGGCTCGTCGAGCGCGGGGTGCTGCTCGTGTCGGGGCCCTGGGAGGACCAGACGGGCGCGCTGCTGGTCTACGAGGTGGAGGACGAGGACGCGCTGCGGGAGGTGCTGGACGCCGACCCGTACACGCGCGCCGGGGTGATCGCCTCGACGCGCGTGCACGAGTGGCAGACGGTGCTGGGCGCCTGGCTCCCTTAAGGCTTCTTCGCGGCGGTGCCGCCCGGGCCCACCAGGCCTGACAGGTCGTTGGCGGCCATCTCGCGGTCGGCGGCGGGCACGAGTTTGCGCGCCTGCCGCTCGACGACCTTCGGGGTGAGCGCGCGGACCAGCTTGAGGCCGCCGACCCAGGACGGCACGTGGATCGACTTCGCGCGCCGGGTGATGCCCTTGACCACGGCCTTCCCCACGGCGGAGACCGGGTACTTCCTGCTCGCCAGGCCGGGCATGCTGTTGCGCAGGGGCCCGAACACCGGGTGCTCGTCGGCGCTGTTCACCATGTCGGTGGCGATCCAGGAGAAGTAGGCGGTGCCGACGTCCACGCCCAGGTGGCGGACCTCGGCGCGCAGGCTGTTGGCGAACGCCTCGCAGCCCGCCTTGGCGGCCGAGTAGGCGGCGTTGCCGGGGATGTGCACGATCGCGGCCAGCGACGAGACGACCAGGCAGTAGCCGCGGCTGGCGACCAGGTGCGGCAGGCACGTGCGGACCGTGCGCCAGACGCCCAGCAGGTTGACCTCGATGACCCGTTCGAACGCGTCCGGGTCCATCGAGCGGATGAAACCGGTGGCGGCGATGCCCGCGTTCGCCACCAGGACGTCGATGCCGCCGTAGTGGTCCACGACGTCGGCGATCGCGCGTTCCAGGGCTCCCCGGTCGGTGACGTCCGCCTCCCACGCCTTGCCGCCGCACTCGGCGGCCACCTCGCGCAGCCGGTCGGCTTCCAGGCCGACCAGGGCCAGCCTGGCGCCTTCGCCCGCCAGGCGTCTCGCCACTTCGGCGCCGATGCCCCTGGCCGCGCCGGTGATCACGACAACCTTGCCCGCAACGTCCACGGTGACCTCCTCAGGACTGGGGAGGTCACCGTAACGCAACTTACCGGTAGTAAGCTACTGGTCGGTTAAATTGAGTTCAGGGTGGCGACGTCCTGGTCGGTGAGGCGGAGGGTCAGGGCCGGCAGCAGGTCTTTGAGCTGGTCTTCCGTGCGGGCGCTCGCGATCGGGGAGGCCACCGTGGGCTGTGCCGCGAGCCAGGCCAGGGCCACCGCCGCCTGGGTCGTGCCGTGGGCCTCGGAGATCTCGTCCAGGGCCTCGAGGAGGCGCAGGCCGCGCTCGTCCAGGTACCGGGAGGCGGCCTGGGCGCGGACGCTGTCGACCTCGACGCCCTCGCGGTACTTGCCGGTCAGGAAGCCCTTGGCCAGGCCCCAGTAGGGGGCGGTGGACAGGCCGTGGGCCTGGACGGCGTCGCGGAGCTCGCCCTCGTAGGAGCGGTCGACGAGGTTGTATTCCTGCTGGAGGGCGACGAACGGGGCGAGGTTCTCGCGCGCGGAGACCTCCAAGGCCGAGGTGAGGCGGTCGGCGGTGTAGTTGGACGCGGCGATGTGCCGGACCTTGCCCTTGCGGACCAGCGCGTCGAACGCGGCCAGGGTCTCCGCCTGGTCGGTGCCCGGGTCGTCCTTGTGGGCGTAGTACAGGTCGATGTGGTCGACGCCCAGGCGGCGCAGCGAGTCCTCGGCGGCGCGCTCGATCGTGCCCGCCCTGAGGTCGTCCAGGCCGCGGAGCGAGCCGACCTTGGTGGCGACGACCACCCGGTCGCGGTTGCCGCGCCGGGCGAGCCACCGGCCGATGATCGTCTCGGACTCGCCGCCGGTGTGGCCCTCGGCCCACGCCGAGTAGGCGTCGGCGGTGTCGATGAAGTTGCCGCCCGCCTCGGCGTAGCCGTCGAGCACCGCGAACGAGGTCTCCTCGTCCGCGGTCCAGCCGAAGACGTTCCCGCCCAGGCAGAGGGGCGCCACGTCCAGGTCGCTGGTTCCCAGTTTCGTCATGCGGCGAACGTAGCTCCGGCGCCCGCCGACCGCCGATCGGAGCAGGCAGGACTAAAACGTGCGGCCCCGTCGTTGCTTCGACGGGAGGCGAAATGGCTGTGGAGTTGGGGCGGTACGGCGTGTGGGGCCGGGCGGACCAGTGGGTCGGCCGGGGCGAGGACGCCGCTGAGCTGGAAGAACTCGGTTACGGGGCCCTGTGGCTCGGCGGTTCGCCGGACGGGTCCGTGATCGGGACGGTCGGCGACCTGCTGGACGCGACCGGGAAGATCGCGGTGGCGACCGGGATCCTGAACGTGTGGACCACGCCCGCCGGCGAGGTCAACGACGGCTACCGCGAGCTGGCCTGGACGGACCGGTTCCTGGTCGGCATCGGGGCCGGGCACCGGGAGACCGTGGGTGAGGTCTACCACAGCCCGTACCGGAAGCTGCTCCACTACCTGGACGAGCTGGACGTGCCGCGGGACCGGCTGGCGCTGGCGGCCCTGGGGCCGCGGGTGCTGCGGCTGGCGGCGGCGCGGACGAGCGTCGCCCACCCCTACCTGGTGACGCCCGAGTACACCGCCGAGGCGCGAGAGGTCGTGGGCCGCGGGGTGGTGCTGGCGCCCGAGCAGCACGTGGTGCTGGAGGAGGACCCGGCGCGGGCCCGCGAGCTGGGCCGGGAGGCGCTGTCGTTCTACCTGGGCCTGCCCAACTACACCCGGAACTGGCTGCGGCACGGGTTCACCGAGGACGACCTGGCGGGCGGCGGCAGCGACCGGCTGGTGGACGCCCTGGTGGCCTGGGGTTCGCTCGAACGTGTCACGCGGCGGCTGCGCGAGCACCACGAGGCGGGCGCCGACCACGTGGCGGTGCAGGTGGTCGGCGCCGCCGACGCGCGGGCCGCGTACCGGGAGCTCGCGGCCGCCCTGTCCTAGTCGGAGACCTCGACGCCGCGCCAGAAGGCGATGTGGCCCTTGATCTCGGCCGCCGCCTCCTTGGGTTCCGCGTAGTACCACGCGGCGTCGGGGTTCTCCGCGCCGTCGACTTGGAGGGTGTAGTAGTTCGCCGTGCCCTTCCACGGGCACACGGTCGTCGTCTCCGACGGCCTCAGGTACTCCGCGTGAACGGATCCCGCGGGGAAGTAGTGGTTCCCCTCCACGATCCGGGTTTCGTCGCTCTCGGCGATGACCTCGCCGTTCCACCGTGCGGTCGCCATGCACCCCACTATGCCGGTGATCAACTTCTGCCGCAGGGGGTGGCCGTAGGATGCTGCCCGACACCGCGTTCCGGGCACCCGAGGAGGACCACCGATGCCCATCGCAACCCCCGAGGTCTACGCCGAGATGCTTGACCGCGCCAAGGCGAACGAGTTCGCCTACCCCGCGATCAACGTCACCTCGTCCGAGACCCTCAACGCGGCGCTGCGCGGCTTCGCGGAGGCAGAGAGCGACGGGATCATCCAGGTCTCGACCGGTGGTGCGGAGTTCGCCTCCGGCACCAAGGTCAAGGACATGGTGACCGGCGCGGTCGCGCTCGCCGAGTTCGCGCACGTGGTCGCCGAGAAGTACCCGGTGAACATCGCGCTGCACACCGACCACTGCCCCAAGGACAAGCTGGACGGCTACGTCCGCCCGCTGGTCGCGATCAGCCAGGAGCGGGTGGACCGGGGTCAGAACCCGCTGTTCCAGTCGCACATGTGGGACGGCTCGGCCGTGCCGCTGGACGAGAACCTGAAGATCGCCTCGGAGCTGCTCGACCTCACCGCCAAGGCGAAGATCATCCTGGAGATCGAGGTCGGCGTCGTGGGCGGCGAGGAGGACGGCGTCGCGCACGAGATCAACGAGAAGCTCTACACCTCCCCCGAGGACTACCTGAAGACGGTGGAGGCGCTGGGCGCCGGCGAGAAGGGCCGCTACCTGGTGGCGGCGACGTTCGGCAACGTGCACGGCGTCTACAAGCCGGGCAACGTGAAGCTGCGCCCCGAGATCCTCAAGCAGGGTCAGGACGTGGTGGCCGAGAAGCTGGGCCTGCCCGCCGGCTCGAAGCCGTTCGACCTGGTCTTCCACGGCGGCTCCGGCTCGCTGCTGGAGGAGATCCACGAGGCCGTGTCCTACGGCGTCATCAAGATGAACATCGACACGGACACGCAGTACGCGTTCACCCGTCCGATCGTGGGTCACTTCTTCCAGAACTACGACGGCGTGCTGAAGGTGGACGGCGAGGTCGGCAACAAGAAGGCCTACGACCCGCGGTCCTACCTCAAGGCCGCCGAGCAGGGCATGGCCGCCCGCATCGCCCAGGCGTGCGAGCACCTGAAGTCGTCCGGCCGCATGATCGCCGGCTGACGTCCTCACCGCGACGGCCCCTCCGGACCAGGTCCGGAGGGGCCGTTCCGCGTGTCAGGCCGCGACCGGGGGCCGTTTCGCCGCCCGGGACGTGACGCGGTCGGCCGCCACCCACAGCGCGGCCAGCACCAGGAACGTCGCGACGGCCGACGGGTAGGAGATCGGCGGCGCCGCGTCGAGGGACTGCTGGGCCCAGATCCCGCCGTAGCCGAGGCCGGTGACGGCGGCCGCCCCGAGTGCGGCGGCGAGCGGCGCGGGCACCCGGCCCAGGTGGGCGACGTCCACGGCCAGGCCGATGAGCAGCAGGAACAGCGGCACGGCGGACAGCGGGAAGTCCGCGCCCGCGAGCAGCGGCCAGATCAGGCAGCGGTAGGCGACGTAGGCGCCGGCCACGGCGGTCGCGGCCCAGCGCCGGTCGAGGGTGCGGCGGGCCAGGACGAGCACCAGGGCGGCCGCCACCAGGCCCCACACGGGGTACACCCAGTCCGCGATGGGCAGCGAGAACTGCACCACGGCCTCGCGGTCGACCGCCCGGCCGATCTGGTCCGCGGCGAACTGGAGCAGGATCGGCTCGGCGTACGGGTCGCCGCGGTCCCACGAGGCGATCTCCAGCACCCCGTACTCCTGGTGCTGGTTGGGGAACCAGGCGTTCTCCAGGAAGAAGAACCACAGCGCGGCCAGGCCCGGGACCCTCCAGCGGTCCGCCGGGTAGTGCTGCCGCCAGCCCCTGATGGCGCCCGCGAGCATGATCGCCGTGCCCAGGTAGAGCAGGGCGTGCGAGCCGCTCCACGACGTGATGTCCAGGCCGTTGACCCGGTGGTTGATCAGGTCGATCGGCAGCGCCACCAGGAACACGCCGGTGCCCCACTGCATCAGGCGCAGGGCCCTCTTGTCCGCCCCGTAGCCGGTGTAGGTGTGGAAGAGCGTGAGCCCGACCACGAGCAGCGTGCCCAGCGTGTTGATCATGTGTGGCGGCGCCAGCTCGTCCCGCAGCCACTTGAAGTGCCAGGCCACGTCCCACGACGAGCCGAGCAGCTTGAGCAGCAGGCCGAGCAGCCACAGCCGGTACAGCGCCGCGGCCAGGTCGGCGGGCGTGTCCCGGCCCGGTTCGCCGCGTTCCCAGTAGAGGTCGCGGTAGCGCGCGACCCGGTCAACAACCGCCGTCTTCACCTGCCCATGATGGGGTGCGGTCCGGACCACCGGAAGGGTGGTATCCCCCGGTTTTCCGCCGCCGCCCCTTAGGGGGACGATCGGTGAGCAGGGGATTTCGCACAGTTCCTGCTCCACCGGGTGACGGGCGTTGCTCCGAGTGCCCGAAGGGGGCAGGGTGCGGGAGCCGAGAGTCCGCCGAGAGCACCCGGGAGTGGATCAGATGGGCAAGAAGGTCGTGGCCGGCGTCGTCGCGTCGGCGATGGTGCTGGCACTGGTCGCTGCCGCCGCGTCGGTCTTCCTATCCTGACCGCATGGAGAACCTGCTCGGTGGTCCCGAACCCACGCTGCTGCCCGACCGGCCCGAGGCTCAAGCCGCGGCCGAGGCGGGCACCGACCCCGCCAAGATCGTGCGCGCCTACCCCGACTTCAGCGAGGCGTGGGCGCTGCTCGCGGAGCGGGCGCTCCAGGCGGGCGACCCGGTCGCGGCCTACGCCTACGCGCGCACCGGCTACCACCGCGGGCTGGACCAGCTGCGCCGCTCGGGCTGGCGCGGGCACGGCCCGGTGCCGTGGTCGCACCGCCCCAACCAGGGCTTCCTGCGCGCGCTGGCCGCGCTGGCCCGTGCCGCCGACGAGATCGGCGAGAGCGAGGAGCACGAGCGCTGCCGGCAGTTCCTCGCCGACAGCGACCCCGCCGCGCCCGCCGCGCTCGGCCTGAGCTGACGCGCGTGGTCGAGGTGCGCGCCGAGGTGGCGCGCAGGCTCCAGCGGTGGCGGAGCACGGCCCTGCCGATCGCGCAGGCCGCGCTCGCCGCCGGGCTGTCGTGGCTGGTCGCCACCGAGGTGGTCGGGCACGCGCACCCGTTCTTCGCGCCCATCGCCGCGGTCGTCTGCCTGGGCGTGTCGCTCGGGCAGCGGCTGCGGCGGGTGGTGGAGCTGGTCGTCGGCGTCGCGGTCGGCATCGGCGTCGGCGACGTGCTGATCTCCCTCATCGGCTCGGGGCCGTGGCAGATCGCGCTGGTGGTGGCGCTGGCGATGTCCTCGGCGGTGCTGCTGGACGGCGGCGCGGTGATCGCCCTCCAGGCCGGGTCGTCGGCGGTGCTGGTGGCGACCCTGCTGCCGCCCAGCGCGGGCGGCGGGCTGGACCGCATGGTCGACGCGCTGGTCGGCGGCCTGGTCGGGCTGGCGGTGACGGCGCTGCTGCCCGCGAACCCGCTGACCGTGGCGCACCGGCAGGCGAAGGTGGTGTTCGGCGAGCTGACCGCCGCGCTGCGCGGCGTGGCCACGGCCGTGGCCGAGCGGGACGCCTCGCAGGCGGCCGGCGTGCTGGCGCGGCTGCGGGACAGCCAGGAGGCGGTGAACGAGTTCAGGTCGGCGCTCAAGACCGGCGGCGAGATCGCCGCCATCGCGCCGATCCGCTGGCGCAGCAGGCACGACCTGGGCCGCTACGAGACGGCCGCCGCGCCGCTGGACTACGCGCTGCGCAACACGCGCGTGCTGGCCCGGCGGGCGCTGGCGGCCCTGCGCGACGGCGAGCAGGCGCCGGAGGTGCTGCCCGGCGTGCTGCGGGAGTACGCGGCGGCGGTGGACCTGCTGCGCACCGAGCTGGGGCGCGGCGAGGAGCCGAAGCGGGCGCGGACCGCGGTGTGCGAGGCGGCGCGGGCGACCACGCAGCAGCTCGGCGGCGAGGGCTTCTCGACCCGGGTGGTGCTGGCGCAGGTGCGGTCGGTGGCCGTGGACCTGCTCCAGGCCACCGGCCTGTCGCGGGCCGAGGCGGCGGAGTCGTTGCCGCCCCTGACCCGCGGGGGCGGCAACGGCGACGTCAGCCCTCCGGCCGGTTGAGCACGCCGAGCAGCACCTCGTGCACGGCGTCCTGGTCGCGCGGGTCGGCCAGCCGGCACGAGGCGCCGGTGACGGCGTACCACTCCTCCGCGCCCTCGTAGCGCACCAGGGCGCGCAGCACCCCGTCCTCCAGGGTGGTGCGCAGCTCCAGGTCGCCGGTCACCACGCCGACCTCGTCGGTCATCACGCCGCCTGGTCCGGCCACGAAGGGGGAAGAGCGGTCAGCCATCGGTCATCAGCACCTTCCGAGCATGCTCTGGAGTGCGGACTTCTCCGCGGAGTTCACCGTCAAACCCCAGCGGTACTTGGTCCGCGTCCACATCTTGGCGTAGGTGCACCAGTAGGAGGTGGCCGGCGGCTTCCACAGGGCGGGGTCCTGGTCGCCCTTGGCCTGGTTGACGTTGTCGGTGACCGCGATCAGCTGCGGCCCGGCCAGGTCGTTGGCGAACTGCTCGCGCCGAGCCGTGGTCCAGCCCGACGCGCCCGAGCGCCACGCCTCGGCCAGCGGCACGACGTGGTCGATGTCCACGTCGGACGCGGCGCTCCAGGTCGCGCCGTCGTACGGGCTGTACCAGCGGCCGGACGTGGCGGCGCAGGAGGAGTCGGTGACCACGTTCGTGCCGTCGCGCTTGAGCACCTGCTCCCGGGTGTTGCAGGCGCCCGAGACGGTGCTCCAGTGCGGGAACTTGTCCCGGGAGTACCCGGAGGTGGACCCCTCGGAGGCCACGGTGAGCGCGTTCAGCTCCGCCTGGGCGGTGCTCGCGCTCGGGATGCCCGGCGGGGTCGCCAGGGCGGGGGTGGCCAGGCTCAGGGTCAGCGCACCAGCCAGGAGCAGGGAGGCAGTCGAGAATCGCGCGGCCTTGTTAACCGTTGACATAATTCCGACCTTCCTAGTTGGAAGCTGTCGGAACCCACCCTGGTGCGATTCTCCTTCCGCCACAACGCTTCCAGGTGACACTCCTGTGTCCGAGGGGGAAATTCCTCCGTCACCGCACCCCGCGGACCAGTCGCAGGTCCTCCGTGTGGCGGTACCAGGTCCACTTGCCCATCGGGCGCGGGTGCGGCACGCCGTCCGAGGTCACCTCCACCGGCAGGCAGCCCAGCTGGAACGCGCGGGCCGGCGTCGTGGTCACGCGCCGCCCGAGCAGCCTCTTGGTGATCACGTGCACGAGCAGGCCGGGCCCGCTGCCCGGGTCCGGGGTCACCTCGATCCGGCTCGCCTGCCCGCGCAGCACCACCGTGTCGTCGCCGTAGCCGACGCCGCGCACCGGGCCCAGCGAACCCCGGCCGACGAGCACGCCGCCCACGTCGTTGCGCACCAGCGACACCCGGTCGGGATCGCCCGACAGGGCGAGGTCGAGCGCGCGGCCCGGGTCGGTCGGCAGGCCCCACAGCTCGGCCACCGCCGAGTCCCGGTCCACCGGCACGTAGCCCACGGGCACGTCGGCGAGCTGCTCGGTGCGCAGCAGCCGCAGCGCCACGGCGTTGAGGTCGGCGTCCGTGCCGTGCACGACGAGACGTCCGTCACCCAGGTCGGCGAGCACCGGGTCCACCTCGTCCTTGCCGGGCCTCGCCCCGACCTGGCGAACCTCGAACCGGTCACCGTCGGTCACCACTGGCGACTGCGGGTTTCCGCAGGCCAACACGATTCCGCGCACCTTCATCTCCTGGGCTACGCTCGACCACCGGCATTCGCTCTTGCCAACACCGTCCGTTCGACCTTGGAGTTTCACATGCCGGCCGTAGTGCTGATCGGCGCCCAGTGGGGCGATGAGGGCAAGGGCAAGGCGACCGACCTGCTCGGTGACCGCGTCCAGTGGGTCGTCCGCTACCAGGGTGGCAACAACGCCGGTCACACCGTGGTGCTGCCCGACGGGCAGAAGTTCGCCCTGCACCTCATCCCGTCCGGCATCCTCACGCCGGGCGTGACCAGCGTCATCGGCAACGGCGTCGTGGTCGACCCGGGCGTGCTGCTCGAGGAGGTGGCTGGGCTGGACGCGCAGGGCGTGGACACCAGCCGGCTGATCATCTCCGCCGACGCGCACCTGATCATGCCCTACCACGTGGCCATCGATAAGGTCACCGAGCGCTACCTGGGCAAGGCGAAGATCGGCACCACCGGCCGCGGCATCGGGCCCTGCTACCAGGACAAGATCGCCCGCGTCGGCGTCCGCGCCCAGGACCTGCTCGACGAGAAGATCCTGCGGCAGAAGGTCGAGGCCGCGCTGGACTTCAAGAACCAGGTGCTGGTCAAGGTCTACAACCGCAAGGCGCTCGACCCCGACCAGGTCGTGGACAGCGTGCTGGAGCACGGCTCGAAGTTCGCCGACCGGATCGCCGACACCCGGCTGCTGCTCAACCAGGCGCTGGAACGCGGCGAGACCGTGCTGCTGGAGGGCTCGCAGGGCACGCTGCTCGACGTGGACCACGGCACCTACCCGTTCGTGACCTCGTCCAACCCGACCTCGGGCGGCGCGTCGGCGGGCTCGGGCATCGGGCCGACGAAGATCACCACGGTCATCGGCATCCTCAAGGCCTACACCACGCGCGTGGGCTCCGGGCCGTTCCCGACCGAGCTGAACGACGACATGGGCGAGCACCTGCGCAAGACCGGCGGCGAGTTCGGCGTCACCACGGGCCGCTCGCGGCGCACCGGCTGGTTCGACGCGGTGATCGCCCGCTACGCGGCGCGCGTCAACGGCATCACCGACTACTTCCTCACCAAGCTGGACGTGCTGTCCGGCCTGGAGAAGGTGCCGGTGTGCGTGGGCTACACGATCGACGGCACGCGGGTCGACGAGATGCCGATGACGCAGACCGACGTGCACCACGCCGTGCCGGTGTACGAGGAGCTGCCGGGCTGGTTCGAGGACATCAGCCACTGCCGCACGTTCGAGGAGCTGCCCGCCAACGCCCGCGCCTACGTCGAGCACCTGGAGGAGATCTCCGGCGCCCGGATGTCGGCCATCGGCGTCGGCCCCGGTCGCGACCAGACGATCGTGCGCCACGACATGTTGGGCTGAGCTTTCCCCGACAAGTGCCTCCGACCCCTATCAAATGGGGGTCGGAGGCACTTTCACAATTCGGGACGCGTTGACTTCTCTCTCCCACCGACGAAAACTCGGACCCGCTGATCAGCGCCGATAGTCCGTGTTTCCGGTCCGCTGGGAGAAATCGTGTCGATTTCCACCGCGGGTGTCGTCGCGCGCCCAGAGATATCCGAAACCGCGCGGGCACCCGTCACGAAGAAGAGGAAGCTGCCCGACCTCCGCCGCTGGCTCAGCCCGATCGGGCTGGTCGTGCTGTGGCAGGTGGCCGGCAGCACCGGCGTGCTGCCGGAGGACAAGCTCGCCTCGCCGCTGACGGTCTTCCGGTCCGCCTACGAGTTGATCCTCGACGGTCAGCTGGTGGACGCGTTCCTGGTCTCCCTCGGCCGGGTCGCGGTCGGGTTCCTCATCGGCGGGGTCATCGGCTCGGTGCTGGGCCTGGTGTCCGGCCTGTCCCGGTGGGGCGAGCGGCTGCTCGACCCGCCCGTGCAGATGCTGCGTACGCTGCCGCACCTCGGCCTGATCCCGCTGTTCATCGTGTGGTTCGGCATCGGCGAGGAGCCGAAGCTGGCGCTGGTCGCGGCGGGCGTAGCGTTCCCGCTGTACCTGAACCTGCACGCGGGCATCCGGCAGACCGACCAGGCGCTGCTCGACGCCGCCCGCGTGCTCGGCTACACCCGGTTCGAGCGGGTGGTGCACGTCGTGCTGCCGTCCGCCGTGCCGCAGACGCTGGTGGGCCTGCGGATCGCGCTGGGCACGGCGTGGCTGTCGCTGATCGTCGGCGAGCAGGTCAACGCCGACGCTGGCATCGGCTACCTGATCAACAACGCCCGCGAGTTCCTGCGCACCGACGTCGTCGTGGTGGGCCTGGTGGTCTACGCGCTGCTCGGGCTGACCACGGACGCGCTGGTGCGCGCGCTGGAGAGGAAGGTGCTGCGGTGGCGGGCGCGGTGAGCATCCGGGGCCTGGTCAAGGAGTTCGGGCCGCGGCGCGTGCTCGACGGCCTGGACCTGGAGGTCGCGCCCGGCGAGTTCGTGGCGCTGCTCGGGCGCAGCGGCTGCGGGAAGTCCACGCTGCTGCGCGTCCTGGCCGGGCTGGACCCGGACGTCGGCGGCGCGTTCTCGGTGCCCGACAAGGTGTCCGTCGCGTTCCAGCAGCCGAGGCTGCTGCCGTGGCGGAAGGTGTGGCGCAACATCTCGCTGGGGCTGCGGGACGCCGGCCGCGGGAAGGGTTGGCAGCGGGCGGTGGCGGAGAAGGCGCTGGCCGAGGTGCGGCTGGCCGACCACGCCGACGCGTGGCCGCTGACCCTGTCCGGCGGCGAGGCGCAGCGCGTGTCGCTGGCGCGGGCGCTGGTGCGCGAACCCGAGCTGCTGCTGCTCGACGAGCCGTTCGGCGCGCTGGACGCGCTGACCCGCTCGGCGATGCACCGGCTGGTGGAGCAGCTGTGGCGCGAGCACCGGCCCGCGGTGCTGTTCGTGACGCACGACGTGGACGAGGCCCTGCTGCTGGCCGACCGCGTCGTCGTGCTCGACCGGGGCCGGATCGTGGCCGAGCACCGCGTCGACCTGCCGCGACCGCGGCGCCGCGCGTCCTTCGCGGACCAGCGCCTGGAAATCCTCTCCGACCTGGGGGTCAACGATGCGGAAGCTGCTTAGCGCCCTGACCGCCGCCGTCCTGGTGCTGACCGGGTGCGGCGGTTCCGACGAGTCGTCGGGCGGCGCGGTCGTGCTCAGGGTGGGCGACCAGAAGGGCGGCGCGAAGGCGCTGCTCACCGCCGCCGGGCTGCTCGACGACTTCCCGCACGAGATCGAGTGGTCGACGTTCACGTCCGGGCCGCCGCTGCTGGAGGCCGCGTCCGCGGGCGCGATCGACATCGGCGCGGTCGGCAACACGCCGCCGATCTTCGCCGCCGCGGCCAACGCCAAGATCGCCGCCGTCTACTCGGCTCAGGGGAGCGTGGAGGGCGACGCGCTCCTCGTGCCCGCCGACTCGCCGCTGAAGTCCGTGGAGGACCTCAGGGGCAAGAGCATCGCGGTGGCCAAGGGCAGCTCCGCGCACGGCCAGGTCCTGCTGACCCTCGCGACCGAGGGCCTGACCACGAAGGACGTGACGCTGAACTTCCTCCAGCCGTCCGACGCCTACTCGGCGTTCACCCAGAAGCGCGTCGACGCGTGGGCCGTGTGGGACCCCTACACCGCCCAGGCGCAGCTGGAGGCGAACGCGCGGGTGCTCACCGACGGTCGCGGCAAGTCCAACGGCTACACCTTCCAGGTGGCCGGGCGCGCCGCGCTGGCCGACCCGGGCAAGGAAGCCGCGATCAGGGAGCTGGTCAAGCGGTACGCGCGCGCCCAGCGGTGGGCCGACGAGCACCGCGAGGAGTGGGCCGCGACGTGGGCCGCCGAGACCGGGCTGAAGGTCGAGGTGGCGCGCAAGGCCGTCGAGCGCGGCGGCGACCTGCCGGTGCCGCTCGACGACACCGTGATCGCCTCCGAGCAGGAGCTGGCCGACGCGTTCACCGCGGACGGCGCGCTGCCCGGCAAGGTCGAGTTCGAGGACTTCGTCGACACCCGCTTCCAGGGGGAGCTGTCATGAGCGTCGTGCTGCACTGGTTCCTGCCCACCTCCGGCGACGGCCGGACGGTCGTGGAGCGCTTCCACGCCAACCGCTCGCTCGGCGCCGCCGCCGCCCGGGACCCCGACATCGACTACCTGGCGCAGATCGCGCAGGCCGCCGAGCGCAACGGCTTCGAGGGCGTGCTCACGCCGACCGGCACGTGGTGCGAGGACGCCTGGCTGACCACGGCGGCGCTGATCGCCCGGACCACGACGCTGAAGTTCCTCGTCGCGTTCCGGCCCGGGGTGGTCTCGCCGACCCTGGCCGCCCAGATGGCGGCCACCTACCAGCGGATCTCGCGGGGCAGGCTGCTGCTCAACGTGGTGACCGGCGGCGACGAGGTCGAGCAGCGCCGGTTCGGCGACTGGCTCGACCACGACCGGCGGTACGCGCGGACCGACGAGTTCCTGCACGTCGTGCGCGCCGTGTGGTCCGGCAGGCCGGTCGACTTCGCCGGGGAGCACTACCGGGTGGAGGGCGCCACCCTGCTGGGCGCGCCGGACCCGGTGCCGCCGATCTACTTCGGCGGCTCGTCGGACGCGGCGCTGCCGGTCGCGGCCAGGCGCGCGGACGTCTACCTGACGTGGGGCGAACCCCCGGCGCAGGTGGCCGAGAAGATCGGCCGGGTGCGGGAGCTGGCGGGCGACCGCCCGATCCGCTTCGGCGTCCGGCTGCACACCATCAGCCGCGACACCTCGGCCGAGGCGTGGCGGGAGGCGGAGAAGCTGCTGGAAGCGCTCGACCCGGTCCAGGTGGCGCGGGCGCAGGAGCAGCTGCGGGCGTCGCAGTCGGTGGGCCAGCAGCGCATGGTCGCCCTGCACGGCGGTGACCTGTCGAAGGGCGTGCGGGGGCTGGAGGTGCACCCCGGCCTGTGGGCCGGCATCGGCCTCGTGCGCGGCGGCGCGGGCACGGCGCTGGTCGGCAGCCACGAGGAGGTGGCGGACCTGGTCGAGGAGTACCACGCGCTGGGCGTGGAGGAGTTCGTCCTGTCCGGCTACCCGCACCTGGAGGAGGCGTTCTGGTTCGGCGAGGGCGTGCGGCCGATCCTGGCGCGGCGCGGGTTGCTGCGGCAGCCGGGCGTCGAGGCCGAGGTGCCGGCGGCGCGCGGGGCCGTGTCGGTCGAGGGGTCCTGAGCCGGTCCGGGGCCGAGGGCGCGCGGCGGTCGCGGAGTCGACGGGGGGGCCCCCCCGGAGCCCGGGGGGCCCCCCGCCGCCGGTGGAACCGGCGGCCGGTGGGGGGTCCACGGCGGGGTGCGGGGTTTAGGGGAAAAACCCCA
>NZ_JBHWIE010000175.1:15136-15433 GCF_042732085.1 Actinosynnema sp. NPDC059797 | reverse complement strand
GCTCCGCGTCCCGCAACCGGTCGCCGACCCGCACGTCCGCCAGCCTGGCCACCCACTCCGCTCCTCCCCCGCCGCCCCGCGGCCGCGCGGTGAACCGGAGCGGTTCCGGCGGCGGCGCCACCGGGTTGGCGGTCAGCCGGCCGACCCGTTCCTTGGCGTTGCGGACGCGGCTCATGGCGCCGTGGCCGCGGCCCCTGGCCCGGAAGGGGCCTGGGGCCAACAACCCCCCCCGCAGCATCATCCGGGAGGCGTAACGCCACCCCAAGCCCCGCGAGGCGCGCCACCGCGACCCGGGCC
>NZ_JBHWIE010000175.1:0-15126 GCF_042732085.1 Actinosynnema sp. NPDC059797 | reverse complement strand
GGCGAACACGGCCAGCGGCAGCTTGCGCGGGATGGCGTCCAGCCGCCGCACGGCGGACTCGGCCAGCCGCCGCTGCCGGGCCAGCTCCAGCCGCCACTCCTCGTGCTCGCGCAGCCGCCGCGCCCGGTCCGCCGCCTTGGCCGCGAGGTAGCCGTCGTAGCCGTCGCCGAACCGGCTGACCCGGCCGCCGTCGACCTCGACGATGGTGGAGGTCACCCGCTCCAGGAACACGCGGTCGTGGGTGATCGCCACGACGGTGCCCCGGTGGCGGACCAGGTACCGCTCCAGCCACTCCACCGCCCGGTCGTCGAGGTCGTTGGTCGGCTCGTCGAGCAGCAGCAGCTCGGGCGCCGAGGCCAGGGTGGCGGCCAGCGCCAGCCTGGACCGCTCGCCGCCCGACAGCGTGCCCAGCTCCCGGTCGCGGTCCAGGCCGGGCAGGCCCAGGCCGTGCAGGGCCACCTCGACCCTGGCGTCCGCCTCGTACCCGCCCCGCGCCTCGAACTCCTCGACGAGCGACGCGTAGCGCCCGGGGTCGGCCGCCGGGCCGGCGAGGCCGGCTTCCGCCTGCCGCATCAGGGTTTCCAGTTCCCTCAGGTCGGCCAGCGCGCGGTCGACCGCGTCGGCGACGGTGGCGTGCGGCGGCAGGTCGAGGGTCTGCGGCAGGTACCCGACGCCGCCGGGCGCGACCGCGGTGACCTCGCCGCGGTCCGGCGCCACCCGGCCGGCGACGAGCGCGAGCAGGGTGGACTTGCCGGAGCCGTTGTCGCCGATGACCCCGACCTTCTCGCCGGGCTTGACGGTGAGCGAGACGTCGTCCAGCACGACGTGCCCGCGATAGCTCTTGTGGACGTGGTGGAGGGACAGTTGCGCGGTGCGCAAGGCGTGCTCCTGTTCCCCGGCGCGCTGAGGCCGGGACATCGGTACGGGTGTGAAGGGGAGGACCGGCGTCGCGGAGCAGGGCTCTACGCGGACGCGCAACCGATGATCACAGGAAGGAAATCAACATACCGCCGGAGACCTTAACAGCGATCACCGTCGCCGGGTAGGTGATCCACGGCACATCGATATTCCACCTCGCTACGCAGTTTGAGTCGTATAGACTCAAACCATGTTCACCAGGCAGGAAGCACTCGACCGGGTCGAGCGGGCGACCTCGGCGGCCGACCTGTTCGGGCCCGTCGACCCCGCCCGGCAGCGGGAGGCGCAGCGGCTGTACCGGGCGCTGGCCGCCGTCCTGCACCCCGACCGGGTGGGGCCGGCCGACACCAGGGCCCACGCGGCCTCCGCGGAGCTGACCAGGCTCCACGACGAGTGGCGGCGCGGCACGTCCGTCGAGCTGCGCACCGACCGCGGCGCCTACCGGATCACCACCCCGCACGCGGTGGGCAGCGTCGCGAACACCTACCTCACCGACGGCCCCCACGTGGTCAAGGTGGTGCGCAACCCGGCGCTCAACCCGCTGGCCCACGCCGAGTGGGAGGCGCTGGACGCGCTCGACCGGTTCACCCGCGACCACCGCTGGCTGCGGCCCTACTACCCGCGGCTGGTCGACCGCTCCGGCCCGGTGGCCCGTGGCGAACGCGCGTTCAGCGTGCTCGAACCCCTGGTGGACGGGTTCGTGACGCTCGCGGACGTGCGGCGGGCGTTCCCGCGCGGCCTCGACGGGCGCGACTGGGCGTGGATGCACCGCAGGCTGCTGCGGGCGCTCGCCGGCGCGCACCGGATCGGGCTGGTGCACGGCGCGGTCGTCGCCGAGAACGTCCTGATCCACCCCGAGCAGCACGGCGTCGTGCTGGTCGGCTGGTCCTTCGCGGTCGAGAACGGGCACCGGCCGCTGGCCACCGACAAGAGCATCGACTACCCGCCGGAAGTCCACCGGGGACGACCGGTCACCACCGCCACCGACGTCCACATGGCACACGCACTGATGCTGGACGTGCTGGCCGAGGACGAGACCCGGCAACGCACCTTCGCCCGCGGGTGCGCGCAGGACGACCCCGACCGGCGCCCCGACGCCGTCGACCTGCTCACCGAGTACGACGACCTGCTCGAAGACCTCTACGGCGAGCGGACCTTCCGCCCGTTCGCCCTCCCCCCGATTCCGACAGGAGCCTGACCATGGGACACGGCAAGTGGGACGACAACGCCTACGCGGCGGCCAGGACCTTCCGCGCCGCCAAGGGCATCGACGACTTCGGCTACACCGCCGCGATGCGCGCCAAGCCCAGGAGCGAGTGGAAGGCCGACCCGTCGCTCGACCCCAAGGACGCGGTGCGCGAGTGCCGCGACTCGGCCGACCACGCCGACTCGACGCCGATCGCGGTGCTGTTCGACGTCACCGGCTCGATGGGCCAGGTGCCCAAGATCATGCAGACCAAGCTCGGCAAGCTGCACGGCCTCATCCAGCGCAAGGGCTACCTCGCCGACCCGCAGCTGATGTTCGGCGGCATCGGCGACGCCGACAGCGACCGGGTGCCCCTCCAGGTCGGGCAGTTCGAGTCGGACAACCGGATGGACGAGCAGCTGCGCACCATCCTGCTGGAGGGCGGTGGCGGCGGGCAGAAGAGCGAGTCGTACGAGCTGGCCGCCTACTTCGTCGCCCGGCACGTGGTCACCGACGCCTGGCAGAAGCGCGGCCGCAAGGGCTACCTGTTCCTCATCGGCGACGAGCTGAACAAGCCCCGCCTGGAGGCGCGGCACATCCGCAAGGTCATCGGCGACGACGTGCGGCAGGACATCGACCCGGTGTCGGTCTACCGGGAGCTGGAGCGCCGCTGGCACGTGTACTACGTGCTGCCCAACCAGTCGGCCTACTACAACGACCCGGAGATCGCCGACCACTGGCGCGGCATCCTCGGCCAGCGCTTCCTCAAGCTCGACGACCCCGGCGCGGTGTGCGAGCTGATCGCCGCCACGATCGGGCTGGAGGAGCGCGTGGTCGACCTCGACCAGGCCATGGTGGACCTCGCCGAGGTCGGGTCGGGCGCGGAGAGCGAGGCGGTCGGCAAGGCGCTGGTCGGCGTGGGCGGCAAGGCCCTGAACAGGTCGGCGACGCCCCCTGCGCTCGACGGTCCCGACAACGTCACCCTGAACTGAGCGGAGCGGAGCGGACGTGGACGGGGTGGGTGTGAACGGCATGGGTGCGGACGGCCTGGACGGGCACGTGGTCGTTGTTGGGCTCGGGTTCGGCGACGAGGGCAAGGGCGCGGTGGTCGACGCCCTGTGCCACGACCGCGAGACGGTGTCGGTGGTCCGCTTCAACGGCGGCGCGCAGGCCGCGCACAACGTGGTCGCGGACGGCCGCCACCACACGTTCAGCCAGTTCGGGTCCGGCACGCTCGCGGGCGTGCCGACCCACCTGTCCCGGCACGTGCTGGTCGAGCCGATCGCCCTGGCGACCGAGTCGCGCGAGCTGGCCGCGCTGGGCGTGCGCGACCCGCTGCGGCTGCTGTCGGTCGACGCGGGCGCGCTGCTCACCACCCCGCTCCACGTCCTGGCCAACCGCGCCCGCGAGGACGCCCGCGGCGAGGCCCGGCACGGCTCGTGCGGCAAGGGCATCGGCGAGACGGTCTGGTACTCGCTGCTGGCGGGCGCCCGGCCCGGCGACGTCGTGGAGCACCAGGAGGTCATCGGCACCCCGGGCGCGCCGCCGCGGGTCGGCGACTGCGCGGACCCCGCCGCGCTGCGCCGCAAGCTCGACGCGCTGGCCCGGTTCTACGAGCCGCTGATCGGCGCGGGCCCGTCCGTGGCCGAGCTGGTGTCGCTCTACCGCGACTTCGCCGGCGCGGTCCGGATCACCCGCGGCGACGAGGTGGGCCGCCTGGCCGAGCGGGGCCGCCTGGTGTTCGAGGGCGCGCAGGGCGTGCTGCTCGACCAGCACCACGGCTTCCACCCGCACACCACCTGGTCGACCACCACCCCGGCCAACGCCCGCGACCTGCTGGGCGGTCGCCCGGCCGCGGTCGTCGGGGTGACCCGCACCTACCAGACCCGGCACGGGGCCGGGCCGCTGCCGACCGAGGACCCGGCGGTGGCGGCCCGCTTCCCCGAGCGCCACAACGCCACCGGCCGCTACCAGGGCGCGTGGCGGGCCGGGCACCTGGACGCCGAGCTGCTGGAGTACGCCGTGGCCGCGTGCGGCGGGGTGGACGGGCTGGCCGTGACGCACCTGGACGCGACCGGTCTGGAGGTGGTCCCCCGTCGCGGCGGGTCGCCCGAGGACCTGCCGGAACCGCTGGCCTGGTTCGAGGCGCGCCACCCCGTCCTGGTCACCGGTCGCGGCCCCGACCGCGCCCACTACGCCGTGCGGTCGTGCGCGAGAATCGCGACATGATCGAGTCGACCCCGGTGTCGGTGGACGTGCTGGCCCTGCGCTTCGACCCGGACGGGCGCACCGTGCTCCTGGGTGTCGCGCCCCGCGCCCAGGAGCCGTTCGCGGGCGACCTCGCCCTGCCCGGCGTGCTGCTGGGCCGGGGCGAGCGCCTGCGCGACGCCGCCCACCGCGCCGTGCGCGACAAGCTCGGCGTCCCCGAGGGCGCGATCACCGCGTCGGGTCAGCTGACCACGTTCGACGAGCCGTCCCGCGACCCGCGCGGCCCGACGCTGTCGATCGCCCTGTGGGCCACCGTCGACCCGGGCAGGCTCACCGGCGGCCCCACGACGTGGACGCCGCTGGCCGACGTGCCGCCGCTGGCGTTCGACCACGACCGGATCGTGGCCGACTGCCGGCCGATCCTGGCCGACCGCCTGTGGCGCGACCCGGCGTTCACCGCCGGCCTGCTGGGCCGCGAGTTCACCACCGCGCAGGCCCTGGACGTCACCGAGTCCCTGACCGGCGACCGCCCCTACCCGGCCAACCTGGGCCGGATCATGGAGCGGGTGCCCGGTCTGGAGCGCACCGCCCAGCACGCGGCGGCCCAGCCCAGGGGCGGCCGCCCGCCGTCGGTGTGGCGCTGGGCGACGTGAGGTGGTCGCGGTGGTCCCGTTCCCGCGCAACCGCTCCTGACCGGGTCGACGGGCACGAACGGCTGTCCCGCCGGCATCCCGTCGGCGGGACAGCGCACAGCGGCGGGACACCCGGCGGCCCACGCCCGAACGGTCGCTCACCTCATGTTTTCGGAGGCGGGCGAACGACGGGCCCGAACGGACTATTGCGGCGAACCGGGCACTCGGTTTTACTCGACGCCGCGACGTTCCCTTTCTCACCGGGAATCTTTCGCGTGCTCCGGAACATCAGGTAGACCATTCCTCTGCAACGATGGAGTGATTAATGCCTGCAAATCCACGAGTGCCCACGCGCATCGCACTCGGCGTGCTCCTCACGAGTTCTCTCCTGGTTGGTTCCTCTCCACCGGCATCCGCCGCGCCGAGCCCTGATCGCGCGGTCGGCCAAGGACAACTCCCCACGCGGGGAACACCCGTACAATCAGCCGCGCAGGCGATCGGCAGATTAGGGCTGACCGCCCACGGCGATGTCTTCTCGGGTCTCAAGATGGATATCGCGGCGGGTGCGGTCACGGTTTTCACGACGGACCCCTCGCGCGGGCGTGCGATGGTGGAGGCCGGGTTGCGCGGCATCCCGGACCGATTGCAGGGGAACGTCACGGTCGATGTGCGGACCAGCAAGTACGCGCGGCCGAAGATGGAGTCCGCCAGCGCGCACATCTGGGACCTGTCGCGACAGTCCCGCCTGGCCGGCGTCGAGGTGTACTCCATCGTGCTGCCGAGCGACGGCAGCGGTCTGGAAGTCCGCACGAACGACCCCGCCGAGGCGCGGGCGCTGATCGCCACGTCCATCGCCGCCAACGGCGTCGAGCCCGCCGACCTGCGGTTCACCCAGGGCAGCCCGGTGCGCGCCGTGGACCGGCACGACCCGGCTCCGCCCTACCAGGGCGGCATCCCCATCCGCTGGGACTGGGAGCCCATCAACTGGGACTGCACCTCGGCGTTCGGCGCCCGCAACTCCACCGGCAACGAGTTCCTGCTCACCGCGGAGCACTGCTACGACGCGGGCGACTGGGTGGAGGACCAAGGCGGGGACACCATCGGGGCCGTCCAGGCGGAGAACGTGCTCCACGACGCCGCGCTCATCTCCACGGACGCCACGTCGGAGTTCTGGGCCAACGACGACTACGCGTTCCACTTCGGTGCGGCCGAGTGGTCCTGGGACGGCGACTACGTGTGCCAGAGCGGCTACACGAGTGTCGGAGTCTGCACGATCCAGGTCACGAATGAACTCGTCCAGTGGGTCGACGACCAGAACAAGACCCGCCGCGGTGTCGAAGGGAGGACGTGTGCCGGGTGCCACACCGTGGCGCACGGCGACAGCGGCGGCCCGGTGTGGCACCTCCGGTCCGACGGCGTCTTCGAGAGCCGCGGCATCGTGAGCGCCGGGCACACGGTGGTGGAGCCCGACTACTCGTACGAGTACATCCTCTTCACCGAAACCCCCGCGGCGCTCAGCGCCTTGGGCGTTTCACTGCTGACGGGACCGTGATCAGAGCGGGGTCGGGCACGCGGCCTCGCCCGACCCCGCCACCACCGGGGCCGACGCGCTCTGGATGATCCTGCCCTCCGGCAGTTCCCGGGACGATTTCCGCTGGTACCACGACACCGCCAGCACCAAGCCCACCACCACTCCGGCGATGACCACCGCGAGCACGACCCACAACCACAGCCGGTTCCGCTTCGGCGTGACATCCGGCTCGTCCTCCGCGGCCATGACCCTCTCCTCCTCCACCGGTCCGGGACGTCGATGGACGGCATCCTCCCGTTCCAGGCCGGCACGGCGCAACGCGCCCGGACTCCCCGACAGCCGCGATCGCACGGCGCGAGGTTCACCGCACTGCGGATCTTCGACGCCGGAAGTGGGTACCCCCGCGCCACGACCGGGCACCCGGTCAGCGCACGAAGGAGGCCCCATGACCGCCATGCAGCAGCCGTACCCGTTCCCGTTCGCCCCGTGGGTCTGGCGTGACGCGGTGGCCCTGCTCGACACCCGCAACGAGGCCGTCGACGACCACGACCGGCCCGACGTGGGCCTGCTCGGGTACGAGGTCGAGGCGGTCGACGGCCGGATCGGCAAGGTCGACGAGTCGAACGCCCTGGTGCCCGCCGACTGCCTGCTGGTCGACACCGGCACCTGGCTGACCAGCCACCAGGTCGTGCTGCCGGTCGGCGCGGTCGCCCGGATCGACCACGACGCCAGGGTGGTGCACGTCGACCGGACCAAGGAGCAGGTGAAGGGCGGGCCCGAGTACGACCCGGACACCTTCGACGCCGACGAGTTCCGCGCCCGCCTCGGCGAGTACTACACCGAGAGCTACCGCACCGCGCCCTGACCGGACCGGACCGGTTCGGTCCCGACAGGACGGGACCTGACAACAACGGTGTCCGCCTATTGACCACTTTTTGCCGCTCCACCCACCCGGGACCGTGAACTAGCTTCGAGGGCACCCAACCGGGCGAGGTGGAGCCGCGGGTGTCCGACTACGAATTCGACCTGTTCCTCAGCTACCGCCGCAGCGGCAACGTGCAGGACTGGGTGTGGAACCACTTCCGCCCGGTCCTGCACCGCTGCCTGGCCGACGAGCTCGACCGCGAACCGCGGGTCTTCATCGACGTGGAGATCGACACCGGCACGCGGTGGCCCGACCGGCTGGAGGAGGCCCTGCGCGGCAGCCGCCTGCTGCTGCCGGTGCTGTCGCCGCAGTACTTCCGGTCGGCGTGGTGCCTGGCCGAGTGGCGGAGCGCCGTCGACCGGGAGGCGCTGGTCGGCGGCGGCTGCGTCCTGCTGTACCCGGTGGTCTTCGCGGACCGGGAGAACTTCCCCGCCGAGGCGCGGCACCGCCAGGCGCGCGACCTCAAGCCGTGGAACATCCCGTACCCGCAGTTCCGGGAGACGCCCGCCTACATCCCGTTCCACCGGGAAGTGCAGGAGATCGCGCAGGACCTCGCCGCGCGGCTGCACCGCGTGCCGCCGTGGCGCCCGGACTGGCCCGTCACCCGGCCCGCGCTCCCGACCACCCCGCCGACCGCCGTGCCGAGCCTGTCGTGACCGGCACCGTGATCACGTTCTACTCGTACCGCGACGAGAACGCCCACCGCGCCCTGTCGGAGCGCGTGGCGGCACAGCTGCGCGACTGGGGCCACCGGGTCCTGAACGTGAACCTGGACGACTGGCGGGGCCGGGACCTGCGAGCGGAGTACCTGCACCACGGGCTCGGGGACCAGCTGGAGGAGTACCGCGCCCGCTGGGTGGCCGACCACGACTTCGTGCTGGTCAACAGCACCAGCGGGATCACCGACCTCACCGGCGTCTGCACCGCCCAGCTGCCCGACCGGCTCGTGCTGCTCCTGGGCTCCGCGGACGCGCGCCGCTCGTTGGACGCGCTGGACCGCATCGCGACGGCCCGGGACCGGCTGCCCTACGACCGCCCGCGGCTCCAGGTCCTGCCCGTGCCGCCCGGCGACCACGCCGCCGTCGCGCCCCTGCTGGACACGTGGGTCGACCGCGACGTGCCCGCCTCGGCCGTCCTCCCGCACCTCGCGGACCCGCGCGTGGTCGCCGCGGTGGTGGCGCACCGCTTCTCCCGGACCGGCCTGCTCGTCCAGGACCGGCGCGGCTACCTGGCCTCGGCCCGCGTCCGCGCGTCACCGGACGAGGACGAGGACGCGGTCCACCTGTTGGAGGGCCTGCCGGGGTGGCGGCTCCCCCCGGAGCGGTGGGACGACGTCTGGGAAACGCTGGTGCGGATGTACGACGTGGTGGACGACGGCCACGACCTGGCCGGGCTGACCTCGCGGCTGGAACTCGCGGGACCGGTCCGGACCACGTCGTCCCGGGAGCGGCAGGCGATCCCGCCGAGGGTGCGGGAACTCGCCGAACGGCTGGTGCGGGTGCTCCGGAGGGGCGTGGGCGATGCCTGACGAGAGCTGGACGATCACCGCGACCTCCACCGGCGACTCGACGCAGTACGTGGTGGGCAAGGGCACGATGAACGTCGGCGCGCCGGCGCGGGCCGTGGCGGGAGCGGAACCCGACGACCGGACCAGGGTCCTGTTCATCGGCGCCTCCCCCACCGCCGCGTCCCTGGACCGCATCCGCGCCGACCGCGAGCTGCGGGCGATCCGGGAGGTCGAGGCGCAGGGCCACTTCCGGCTGTTCCCGCGCACCGCCGCGCAGGTCGCCGACCTGCGCGGGATCGCGGCCGAGCGGCCGGACCTGCTGCACCTGTCCTGCCACGGCGACGGCTCGGACCTGGTCTTCGAGCGCGGCACGGGCCGGGCGCACGCGGTGCCCGCCCGGGACGTGGCGGACGTGCTGGCCGCCTACCGGGAGCACGCCGGCGCGGCGCTGCGGGGCATCGTGCTCCAGTCCTGCCACAGCGCCGAGGTGGCCGAGCTGTTCACACCCCTGGCCGACGCCGTGGTGGCCTGGCGCGGCGACCTGCCCGACCCGGTGGCGATCGCTTTCGCCGGGCAGCTCTACCGGGAGCTGCGGGACGTGCCCGAGCTGGCCGGGGCCGCCCGGCTGGCGAGCCGGATCACCGCGCTGACCCACCGCTGGGGCTCCGCCCTGGACGGCCTCGTGGTCCTGCCGGCCTGAGCACTGGACAGTTCCTGGCCACCTCGTGGCCAAACCGTTCCCACCACTAACGGAGTCCCCGCTGCTCCTGATGTCGTAGGCGGGTCAACCGCCGCGGACCGCCGTTCGGAGGTCACCTTGCCTCAGCTCAACGTCGCCGACACGTGCGTGGGCACGCGCGCGCTCGGGCCCGGGTGGCGCTCGGTGGTGTGGGTGCAGGGCTGCCCGCTGGACTGCGCCGGGTGCGTCGCGCCGGACTGGGTCCCCGACCGGCCGAGCCGCCTGGTGTCCCCCGCCGGGCTGGCCGACGAGCTGCTGGCCGACCCGGCGGTCACCGGCCTGACGCTGTCCGGCGGCGAGCCGATGGCCCAGGCCGCGGGCCTGGCCGAGCTGGTGGGGCTGGCGCGGGCCCGGCGGGAGCTGGACGTCGTGTGCTTCACCGGGTTCACCGTCGAGGTCCTGCGGGACCGGCCGCCGGGTCCCGGTGTCGCGGACCTGCTGGCGCTGGTCGACGTCCTGGTGGACGGGCCGTACGTGGCGCGCCGGGACGACGGGCGCGGGCTGCGCGGCAGCGACAACCAGCGGGTGCACCACCTGACCGACCGGCTGCGCGGCTCGGGCTACGACTTCGCGGGCCGGCCGCGCTCGGTGGAGGTGCGGGTGCGCGACCGCGGCGCGCTGCTGGTCGGGGTGCCCACCGCCGGCGTGCTCAGGCGGTTCGACGAGGCGATCGACCGGTGCGCGGAGCACCTCGGGCAGGGAGGACCGCGATGAGCGGCAGGAAGCGGATCTACGTCGACGAGGCCGAGTGGAACCGGCTGCGCGGCGAGGCGGGCAGGCTCTCCGAGCTGCGCCGCGACGTGCCCCGGCTGATCGACCAGGTGCGCGAGCAGACGCGCGCCGACCTCGACCGCACGTTCGGCGACCTCGACCGGCGGCAGGGCGCGGTGGAGCGGGACGTGAGCGCGCTCAGCGAGCGCAACCGCCGGTTCGAGCAGGAGACCACCCGGCGGCTCCAGGACAACGCCCGGCAGCTGCGCCGCCAGTTGGAGGACAACACCAGGGTCCTGCGCGCCGAGACCTCCGAGCTGCTGGCGAAGCAGCGGGAGGAGGTGCGGCGGGCCGTGGCCGAGGAGCGGCGCGAGCGCGAGCGGCACGTGGCCGCACTGCGCGCGGACGTCGACGTGCTCCAGCGGGACAAGGAGCGGGCCGCCGCGCTGGAGGCCGAGTACCTGGCCGACGCGGGCCACCTGCGCGACGCGATCGCCGCGCTGCCGCACGAGCGGTTCGCGCCCGACGCGCTCGGCGCGCTGGAGCGCAGGCTGCGCACCGCCGAGTCGGCGCGCGAGCAGGGCGTCACCGGCTACGGGCTGGGCAACGCCCAGCACCTCTACCACGAGTTCAGCGACCTGCGGGTGGCCGTGCTGGAGCAGGACGGCGAGTGGACCGCGGCGCGCGGCGCGGCCGTGCGGGCGCTGCGCGCGGTGGAGGGCCTGATCGGTCAGAACGAGGTGATGGACCTCGACCCGGCGCCGCCCGGCGGCCAACCCGACGTGGACTACTGGTCGCGCGGCGCGCTGTCGCGGCTGCGCGGTGAGGTGGCCGCGCTGCTGGAGCGGGTGCGGGACGAGGGCACCACGATGACCACCGAGGACTTCCGGTCCGTCGTGGACCGCTCCGCCGCGGAGTTCGAGGAGCGGTTGGAGACCGTGGTGCGGCAGGCGGGCACCGCCGTCTACGCCTCGCAGCTGCGCACCAACTTCGCCGACCTGGTGGCCACCGCGCTGGAGACCCACCACCAGTACGACGTGCGGGAGTCCACCTTCGAGGGCGAGGACCAGCGGGAGGCGTTCTACGCCAAGGGCAGCCACCTCGACGGCAGCGAGATCGTCATCGAGGTCGAGCCCACCGGGCAGGACGGCGTGGAGTGCGCGGTGCGGGTGCTGTCCTACGACGAGGGCACGCCGTCGGCCGAGGAGCGCGGCGACCGGGTCGAGTCGATCCGGCGCAGCCTGCGGGACAACGGCATCGCGGTCGGCCGGGCCGACGAGGACGGTCGGCTCGACCCGGCCGACCGGGACCTCGACCGCGTCCGCCGCCGCACCCCCGACCGCCGCCGGGCGAGCTGAGGGGGGGTCGGGGGCATGGCGCTGGTGCTGCCGCCCGCGGTCCCCGAACGCCTGGCGGGGCTGGCCGGGCTGGGGTCCGGGGAACCGGTGTGGGTCCTGCACGGCCCCGGCGCCGGTGACGAGTTCGTCGGCCGCGACCACGTCGTGCGGCCGTTCGAGCAGGTGCTGATCGAGTTCCTGCGCGCCAACGGCTACGAGCGGGTCGCGTTCTCCTCGCCCGGCAGCCCCGTCTACTTCCACGACGCCGCCTCGCACCGGCTGGCGAGGCCGGGCGCGCCCACCGCGTCGGGACCCGCGGCCGGCGGGCGGACCAGCCGGTTCGCCGGGCCGCTCGGCAACCGGTTCGTCGGCTCGGAGCGGATGGCGCGGCAGGCGGCGGGCGGAGGTCACGACGGCGGCCCCGACCCGACGCGGCCGGTGGAGGGCATCTCCGACCCGTCCCGCGTGCAGGTGCTCGACGCGCTGATGCGCCAGCCGCGACCGCGCACGGCCGTGGTGCTGGTCGACGCCGAGACCCTGCTCCAGCACCTGACCGCGACACGGGCCTTCGCCGCGCGGGTGGCCCGGTGGACCGCCGGGCAGGCGCACCGCAACACGTGCCTGCTGCTGTTCACCCGGCCCCGGCTGGACGAGGTGGTCGAGCTGGTCGACGAGCTGCGCTACGCGCCGCAGCTCGTGACCTACCTGCGCGAGCGGCCGGGCCGCCGGTCGTGCGCCGTGCCGCTGCCCGAGGAGACCGAGGTGGGGCGGCTGGTCCAGGTCAGCAGGCTGCGCCACGACCTGGAGGTCGCGCCGTGGACGCGGCTGCCCGCCGTGGTGCGGGCGATGGCCGCCCGGACGCTGTCCGCGCGCGACTGGCTCGGCGAGCTGCGCGACCTGGCGCGGCGGTCCACGCCGCTGCGCGAGGCCGGCCTGCTGTCCGGCGGCGCGGTCGACGGCCGGTCGGCGTGGGAGCGGCTGGAGGCGATGACCGGCCTCGCGCCGGTCAAGGAGTACCTGCGCACGCGTGCCGCGAGCCTGGCCGCCGACGCCGAGGTGCGCTCGCGCGGCCTGGGCAGCGACGAGGACGCCGTCTCGCCGCACCTGGTGTTCACCGGCAACCCGGGCACCGGCAAGACCACCGTCGCCGGGCTGGTCGGCGAGATCTACCGGGAGATGGGGCTGCTGCGCCGCGGGCACGTGGTGGCGCCCGCCGCGGACGAGCTGGTCGGCCAGTTCGTCGGGCAGACCGCCGTGCTCACCCGGGCGCGGGTCGCCGAGGCGCTGGACGGCGTGCTGTTCATCGACGAGGCCTACCGGCTCAGCGAGCAGCGCGGTGGGTTCGGCCAGGAGGCGATCGACACGCTGCTCAGCGAGATCGAGCTGCACCGCGACCGGCTGGTGGTGATCGTCGCCGGCTACACCGGGCCGATGAGCCGCTTCCTCGCCGCCAACGTCGGCCTGCGCAGCCGCTTCCCGGAGCGCAACGTGGTCGAGTTCCCCGACTTCGAGCCCGACGACCTGCACGAGGTCGTGCTGCGCCGGCTGCGCGATCACCACGGCCTGGAGTGCGCGCCGGACCTGGTGACCGCGCTGCGGCAGGTCGTGACGGGCCTGCACCGGACGCGCGACGAGCACTTCGGCAACGCCCGCGCGATGCGCGAGCTGGCCGTGGAGGTCAAGGACCGCTGGGCGGTGCGCACCCGCCCGGCGCCCGGCGCGCCGCTGGCGCCGGCGACCGCGGCCGACGTGCCGGAGGGCTACCGCACCCACTTGGACCGCGGCGAGGTGCGGCTGGAGGACGTGCTGGCCGAGCTGGACGGGCTGACCGGGCTGGAGCCGGTGAAGCGGTCGGTCCGGGAGCTGGTGGACACCCTGGCGCTGAACCGCAGGCGCCGGGCGGGCGACCCGCCGGTGCCGCCGCACCTGGTGTTCCAGGGCTCGCCCGGCACCGGCAAGACGACCGTGGCCCGGCTGGTCGGCGGGGTGCTGCGGTCGATGGGGCTGCTGGCGCGCGGGCACGTGGTGGAGGCGCAGCGCGCCGACCTGGTCGCCGGGTACGTCGGGCAGACCGCCGAGAAGACCAGGGCGAAGGTCATCGAGGCGCTCGACGGCGTGCTGTTCATCGACGAGGCCTACAGCCTGTCCACCGGCGGGCCGCAGGACTTCGGGCGGGAGGCGGTCACCGAGCTGGTGGCGCAGATGGAGAACCTGCGCGGCAGGCTGGTCGTGGTCGCCGCGGGCTACCCGGGCGCGATGCGGGCGTTCCTGGCCGCCAACGACGGCCTGCGCTCGCGGTTCACCAAGCACGTCGACTTCCCCGACTACACCGTGCCCGAGCTGCGGCGGATCCTCGTCGACCTGGCCGGGCGCCGGGGCTTCACCTTCGCCGAGGGCACGTTGCCGCGCGCGGTGCGGTGGCTGGAGGCGCGCCGCGCCGAGGAGGGGCAGTCCTTCGGCAACGCCCGCGCCGTGCGGACCCTGCTCGGCGACATGGAGGCGCGCCTGGCGCGGCGGCTGCGCGACGTGCTCGACACCGCCGACGACGCGACGCTGAACCTGTTCACCCCGCCGGACGTGCCGCCGGTGCCGTCGTGAGCGCCGCCGCACAGGAGTGCCCGGTGTGCCTGCGCGACGCGCGGGACGCGGCGGCCTGCCCCGGCTGCGGCTGGACCATGCGCGGCGGCTACGTCCTGGGCCACCCCACCCCGGAGCAGGAGCGCGGGTTCGAGGCCGCGCTGACCGCCGCCCGGCGCGAGGTGGACCTGCGGGCCGCGCTGCTGGCCGCCGGCTACCCGGGGCACGGCGACCCGGTGCTGCTGGCGCGGCTGCGCGGGTTCGCCCGCGGCGGGCCCGCCGGCGAGGACCCCGTCGTCGAAGACCCGGTCACCCACGGCGAGGCCGACGTCCTGGCGACCGCGGCGGCCGCGCTGGGCAGGCTGACCGGCGACCACGACCGGCTGACCGTGGTCGAGCTGACCCCGGAGGGCGTGCGCACGGCGGTGTTCGCCGCCGGCGAGGTGTGCGCCGGGCTGCGCGGGCCGGTGACCGGGCGGAGCTGGCGCGACCTGCTGCCCGCGCTGCCCGCCGACGACGACCTGCGCCGCTTCCGGCTCGCCGGCGGCATCGGCGCCAACCCGGCGGACCCGGCGCTGCTCGCCGCCCAGGGTGACGCCGCCGCGCCCGCCACCGACGGCCCGGTGCTGCTGCTGGTGCGCGTGCCCGGCTGGGCGCTGCCCGAGCGCGTGGCGGCGCGCCTGCGCGACCGCGGCCCGTCGACCGAGCTGCGCCTGCCGCCCACCGACCGCACGCTCACCGACGAGGGCGTGGCCGCGCTGCTCGCGCTCGCACCGCTGCGCCGGGACGTCGGCCTGGTCGTGGCGGACACCGGGCCCGGGGACCTCGTCCGGGCGGCGGTGCGGCGGGTGTTAC
>NZ_JBHWIE010000174.1:0-15431 GCF_042732085.1 Actinosynnema sp. NPDC059797 | reverse complement strand
GTCCCTGGTCCTGCCGCTCCGGACCGCCCGTCACCCTGGGGACACGTGCCGCATGATCACCCCCGACCTGCACACCAGGGCCCACCGCGTCCTCGACCTCTACGACCACCCGCCCGCAGGCGGACGAGTCATCTGCCTCGACGAACTCGGACCACTGCGACTGCAACCCCGCAAAGGCCAACCCTGGCGACACACGACCCCCCCCCCCCCCCCCCCCCACCCACCCCCCCCCCCCCCCCCGGGTTTTAAAGGGCCCCCCCCACCACCCGAACCCCCGCCGGGCCCCACGACCCCACCACCCCGCCCCCGCAACCTCCGGCCCCGCCGCCACGGCGTGATGTACCTGCTCGCCGCACTCGACCTGACCACCGGCAGGCTCCACTACCGCATCCGACGCCGCCAACGCCACCACGAACTCCTCGACCTGCTCAGAAGCCTCCGAGCCCGCTGGCCGCACCACCGCCTCCACCTGGTCCTGGACAACTTCGCACCCCACCACCACCCCGCCGTCCGCGACTGGGCCGAGGACAACAACGCCGAACTGGTGTACCTGCCCACCTACAGCTCCTGGCTCAACTGGATCGAAGCCGAGTTCACCGCCCTGCGCTACTTCACCCTCAACGGCACCCACCACCACAGCCACGCCGAACAGAACACCGCCATCGCCAACTACATCCGCCGACGCAACAACCACGCCCACCCCAAAACCGACTTCGCCACCGACTCACCCGTCCGCACCTGGCTCCCACACCCCGCCAAGACCGCGGACACGACATCACCACCTCACCGGACCGCGCCCGATACGGCCCCCACCCCGAGCACCGGGCACCCGCCCACGACCACGGCGACGCACCCGGGGTGTACGAGGTCACCGCGAGGGCCCTGATCCGAACGGGCGGTCCGTCGTGATCCCGTCCCTGCGGATCGCATCGACCCGAGCGGAAGCACAGCGATGTCGACATGGCCGGCCAGGACCGGACGACCACGCCGGCTCACGCGCGGAAGACGCCCGGCGAACCACACAGCGCGCATCGCCACAAGACCACGCTGTCGCGCGCAGTGGCTGGTTACGAGCAGGACGTGGACGTATCGGTCGGGATCATCTCCCGGTTCACGTGGGGGCACAGGAGAGCCGGCCGGGTGGATCGCGATCGACGGACCATCCCGCCTGCGCGCGGAACACCCACCCTCCTCACCGCGGCCGTACCCGAGGGAGGAACCATCCCCGACCTGCCCACCGTGTCCGACGCACCACGCTGTTGCCCGTGGCTGCCGAGCTGCTGTGGCAGCTGCTGCCGCCGAAGGTGTTCGCCTGCGATCGCGTGGTGATCGCCGCGGGGATGGAGCCCTATCAGCGGGTCCGCTCGTACGGTCCTACCCCGGCTGCCCGAGGAGGGCGGCCGTGGCCCGTGTCGCGGGGTGGTCCGGGCCCAGGACTCGGCGTTGTTCGGCGAGCAACCTCCGGAATTGCACGGCCGCCCTGCGTCGTTTCCCGGCGTAGGCGAGGCAGCGGGCCAGGTTGGCGCGGGTGGTCAGGGCGTGGGGGTGGTCGGGTCCCAGCGCGCGCACCACGTCCGCGAGCAGGCGGCGGAAGTCCTTGACCGCTTCCTTCGCCTGCCCTGCTCCGGCCCGGTGCTGGGCGAGCACGGCGCGGGTGACGAAGGTGTCGGGGTGGTCGGGGCCCAGCACGCGCAGCTGGTCGGGGAGCAGCCGCGCGTACGTGGCGGCGGCTGCCGCGGTGTCCCCGGCCTCGTGGACGCAGTGGACCAGTCGGGCGCGGGTGGTCAGGACGTCGGGGTGGTCGTCGCCGAGCAGGCGTCGTTGACGGGGCAGCAGCAGCGCGTATTCCGCGGAGGCGGAGATGACGTCGTCGGCTTCCAGGAGCCGGAGGGCGAGGTTCTCCCGGACGTCCAGGGTGCGCGCGTCGTCGGGGCCGAACAGCTCCAGGTGGCGTTCGAGCAGCGCCCGGTACTCCGCGGTCGCGCCCGGCAGGTCGCCGCTCTCGGCGCGCAGGCGGGCCAGTTCGCGACGGGTTGCCAGGGTGTCGGGGTGGTCGGGGCCCAGGAGGTCCTGCTGCCGGTGGAGCACCTGTCGCACGTCCGCTGCCGTGCCCGCGCCGGTGCGTCCCGCCCGGGCGAGGGCGAGGTTGTGCCCGGCGGTCCGAGTGTCGGGGTGGTCCGGGCCGTGGAGCCGGAGGTGGTCGGCGTGCAGCGCCTCGAACTCCGCGGCCGCCTCGGACACGCGGCCCGTGCGTGCCTTCCAGCGGGCGAAGGAGGAGCGCAGGTGCAGCGTCTTGACGTGGTCGGGGCCCAGCACCCGCACGTGGTCGTCGACCAATCGCCGGTACTCGTCCTCCACGCCGTCCTGCGAGCCCTCCTCGGTGCGCCAGTGGACCAGGTTCACCCGGGTCGTGAGGGTGTGGGGGTGGTCGGCGCCCAGCACGCGGCGCTGCTCGTCGAGCAACCGGTCGAACTCGGCGGCCGCCCCGGCCAGATCGCCTTTCTCCGCCTTGGTGCGGGCGAGGTTGGCCCGGGTGCGCAGCGTTGTCGGGTGGTCGGCTCCCATGAGGGCGCACTGGTCGACGAGCAGGCGTTCGTACTCCGCTTCGGCCAGGTCCAGCCGACCGGACCGCGCCCGCCACTGGGCCAGTTTCTCGCGCAGGTGCAGCGGGTGCAGCTGACTGGTTGCCCGCTGGTCCACCGGGCGGGAGCGCCGGAGCACGTCGCGCAGGTGCCGCCCGCGTCCCTGCTCCGCCAGCAGCTGTTCGAAGCCCTCGACCGCGGCGGCGGCGTCTCCTTCCTCGCCGCGGCTCTCCGCGAGGGTGACCAGGGTCGCCGCCACGTCGGGGTGGTCGGGACCCAGTACCCGGCGTTGGTCGGCCAGCAACCGCTCGGCGTCGGCAACGGCCCCTGCCGCGTCGCCCGCGAGCAGCCGCAGCCGGGTAAGCCCGCCTCGGGCGGCCAGGGTGTCGCGGTGGTCGTCACCGAGGTGGGTCCGTGCGCGGTCGTGCACGTGGCGGAAGTGGTTGGTGGCGGTGGTGACGAGTCCCGCCTCGCCGAGCGACTCGCCGACGCGCAGGAGCAGCGGGTGCGGGCCACCGGTCCACAGGGCCGCTTCGGCGTTCGCGTGCAGGGCGACGCCGTTGGCGCGCAGGACAGGGCCGACGGTGGACTCCACGTCGTTGAAGGGCCAGATCTCCAGCAGGGCGTCGGCGACGACACGCGCCGCGTCGACCAGCCGCCCCGGGGCGGCGTCATCGCGCACCGCGCGCTGGACCAGCCCGTGCACCAGCACCGCGGCGTCGGGCCGGTCGGGATCCAGGGTCACCAGGCCCAGGCGGTGCAGGGTGCCCAGGGCGTCCACGACGTCGTCGTCGGCCGGGTCGCCGAGGTGGGTCTTGACCGCCTGCGCCGTGAACAGGTCGACGGGGACGCCCGCGGGGTCCAGCAGGCTGATCAGCTCCAGCAGCGGCCGGGCCAGGCCCCGCGGTGCGAGGGCGTCGGCGTGCTCGATCGACAGCGCCCAGGTCGCGGACACGGTGTCCCGGTGGTCGTCGGGCAGCGCTCCGCCCTCGGGCATCACCTGGGCCAGGGTCCTGCGGCGGTCGGCCAGTCGCCCGCGGTAGTCGGCGACGGTGAGCGCGGGGTTGTCCGCGAGGTACGCCGCGGCCTGGGCCAGCGCCAGCGGCAAGTGCCCGAGGTCCGCCGCCAACGCCCGCAGCCCGTCGACGTCACCGGGGGGCGCGCCCGATCCGGGTGACTTCGCCACCAGGTAGGCCGACGCTTCGTCCTCGGTGAACACGCCCACCTCGACCACCCGGCGGTCCTCGCGCGCCAGCGCGGCGTCCCGGCGCCGGGTCGTCACCACGACGCGACCGGACGGCGTGACCGGTGGCCACAGGCCGCGCAGGTCCGCCGGGTCCTGCAGGTCGTCGAGCACGATCAGCCACCGCCGGTCGGTGGCGGCCGACCACGACAGCAACCCGGTGGCCGCCTCCTCCGGCGAGTGGTCGTCGACGTCCGGGTCGGTGTCGCGCAGCACGCGCCGCGCGCCGCGCGCGTAGGCCGTCACCACGGCGGCCCGCGACCGCGCGTCGACCCACATCGCCAGATCGACCGACTCGTCCCGCCACACCTGCCACGCGAGGCGCGCGGCCACCTGCGACTTGCCCACCCCGCCCAGTCCGGACAGCACGACCGCGCCCACCGACCCGACGTCGTCCGGGGTCCGCGTGCCCGCGGCGGCCACGACCCCGGCCACCACGTCGTCCACCTGACGGCGCTGGTAGCGGTCCGCCACCGGCGGCGGCACCCCGAGGCGCACGGGCCACGAGACGCCGATCGCCGGGTGGTGGTGCTGGTGGACGGTGACCGAGGCGTCCCCGACCGCCTGCACCGCGACGCCGCCCGACCGGACCTCCGCGTACTGCACCACGCGGACGTCGTCCGCCGCACCACCCGGCTCCGGGGTGAGGTCGTCGCCGTCCTGCGTGACCGGGGCATCGTCCTGCACGCCTCAGATTCTGCCCGGAACGCGACCCCTCGTCCTGATCACCCGACCGAGTGATCCGCCGCATTCGGTCACACGGTTGGAAGAGCGATGGCGGTTGGCGTGATCCGGGATCCGTCGTGCAGGTCCGGACGAACGGCGCGGAGCGACGCAGGTCGGCGCGGTCGGCGACCGGTCAGGGCGCGGCGCCCCTGCCGGTCGCGCCGGGCACGTGCGAGTCGGGCCGCACGGGCGTCGGCGGCTCGTCATTCGTGGGAGCGCAGGCCGTCGAGGACGACGTGCAGCAGGTGTCGGGCGCGGGTGTCCCATTCCTCCTCGTCGAGCCGGGTCAGGTAGCCGAGGAGCAGGATGACGTCGCGGGCGTCGACGTCGGGCCGAATGGCCCCGGCGGTCTTGCCGGCGTCGAGCAGGGCGGTCATCGCGTCGCCGATGGGGCCGAGGCTGTGCGCGGAGAGGTCCTGCCACACCCCTACCTCGACAGCGGCGAACACCCCGCGCTTGACCCGTGCGTAGTCGGCCACGCGATCGAACCAGCGGGCCAGTGCGGTGACCGGGTCGTGCTCGGCGAGCAGGACCGGCGCGGCCGCGACGAGTTCTTCGACGTCGTGGCGGTAGACCTCGGCGAGCAGGTCCTCCCGCGTCGGGAAGTGGCGGTAGAGGGTGCCCTGGCCGACCCCGGCCCGCTTGGCGATCGTGTTGAGCTTCAGCTCCTCCGAACTCGCGATGACGGCCCGCGCGACCTCGACGATCCGGGCGCGGTTCTCGGCGGCGTCGGCGCGCAACCGGGGTCGGTTCATCTGCCCTCCGCAGGACGACGTGGACAAGCGGACACGTGTCCGCTAGCGTGAAAATAAGCGGACACGTGTCCACATTAATCGGGGAAAGGGGCACCATGCCAGGCATCACCGGCAAGGTCGTCGCCGTCACGGGGGCCAGCAGCGGCATCGGGGAGGCGACCGCGCGACTCATGGCCGAACGCGGCGCCGCCGTCGTCCTCGGCGCGCGCCGGGAGGACCGCCTCGACGCACTCGCGCAGGACATCCGCGACCGGGGTGGTCGCGCCGTCGCGTGCCCCGTCGACGTCACCCGCCGCGAGGACCTGGAGCGGCTCGTCGACCGGGCCGTGACCGAGTTCGGCCGGCTCGACGTGCTGGTGGGCAACGCCGGCATCAGCAAGATCGGGCCGGTGGCGGACCTGGACGTCGACGGCTGGTCGGCGATGATCGACGTCAACGTGCGCGGCGTGCTCCACGGCATCGCGGCCGCCCTGCCGGTGTTCCGCCGCCAGGGCCGCGGCCACCTCGTGACGACGGTGTCGACGGCCGGGCTGAAGATCACCCCCACCATGGCGGTCTACGCCGGGACCAAGAACGCCGTGCGCACCATCCTGGAGGGACTGCGACAGGAGTCGACCGACGGCGCGCTGCGCACGACCTCGATCTCACCCGGCTACGTCAGCACCGAACTCGCCGACTCCATCGACGACCCCGCGGTGCGCCGGACCATCCGCGAGAACATGGCGGAGTTCGCCATCTCCCCGGACGCCGTCGCCCGGGCCGTCGCCTTCGCGGTGGAACAGCCCGACGACGTCGAGATCGGCGACATCACCATCCGCCCGACCGTCCAGGACTGAGGACCGCTGATCCCTACCCGTACCGCTTGGGGGTGACGTGTGGGGATCCCGTCACAGGCTGTCCCAGAACTCCGTCAGCACGCGGGCGGTCCGCGCCGGGTCTTGCAGCATCCACCAGTGACCGAGTCCGTCGAGGTCGACGGCGCGAGCCCCGGCGCGCCGCGCGGCTCGGTGGCGGAGGGCGACACTCCCGCCCGTGAGGTCCTCGGTGGCGACGGGAACCAGTCCCGGGCTGGCAGCGGCCGCGGGCAGCTCCCGTCCGCGCTCAAGCAGCACCTCCGGGGGGATCGACCGGTACAGCGCGAGGATGGCCCTGCCCATCTCCGGACCCTGGCCTGCTGCCACCTGGCCGGCCGTCGGCTCGGGGATGCCCCACTCGACCATGCGCCTCGCCCGGTCCCGGTCGTTCCCCGAGAACAGCTCCTCGACGTGGCGTTCTCCGTCGCCCGGTGTCTGCCAGAGCTTCGCGATCTCGTGCCAGGTGTAGTCCGGCTCGTAACCCCCGATGGTGTCGCTGACCCAGCTGCGAAGCAGGTCAGGACGGGTCATCGCCACTTCCAGGACGTAACCTCCGCTGAGGCTGTGGCCGACGAGGTCGACAGGTGCGTCGAAGCGGGACAACTCGTCGACCAGCCAGTCCCGGTAGTCGAAGATGGTCGCCCCGAATCCGGGGGGAAGCGGTGCCCCGAAGCCGGGAGGGGCTAGCAGGACCGCCTCCTGCCGCCGCGATCCGGGCAACTCGCCGATCAGCGGAGCCCACACCGCGGGAGTCACGGGGACGCCGTTCACGAACACGATGGTCATGGCTACAGGACAGCAGCGGCCGAGGCGGCCGTCCAAGACCCGTTCCGCACGTCGTCATGCGGTATCCGCATGACGAGTACGCTGCGTACATGCTTTCCGACCTGGACCTGAGGCTGGTCCGGTATTTCACGGTGGTCGCCGAGCACCTGAACTTCGCCCGTGCCGCCGAGGAGTTGCGGGTCGCCCAGCCCTCGCTGAGCCGTCAGGTCCAGCGGTTGGAGAACACCCTCGGCGTGCGCCTGCTGGAGCGCACCACCCAGGGCAGCCGGCTCACCGCGGCGGGTGCGGCGTTCCTGCCCGAGGCGCAGCGGCTGCTGCACGGTGCCCGCAACGCGGTGCTCACCGCACGCGCCGCGGCGCCCGCGCGAACGATCACCATCGGCTACGTCGACGACCTGGTCGTCACGCCCGCCGTGCGCGGTCTGCGCCGCCGCCACCCCGACGCCCACGTCCAGACCCGCCACCTCGGCTCGCAGGAGGCCGGCGCCCTCCTCGACCGGCGCGTCGACGCCCTGGTCATCCGCACACCGCTGCCGATCCCGGCGTCGGAGCTCGACCTGACGGTCCTCTACGCCGAGCCCCGGGTCCTGCTCATGTCCTCCTCCCACCGCCTCGCCGGTGAGGAGTCGGTCAGTGCCGCGGACATCTCCGCGGAACCACTCGTCGGTTGTACCGGCATGGGCGCCGACTGGACCGGATTCTGGCGGCTCGAACCCCGAACGGGCGACGAACCGGCCCCGCTCGGTCCCACCATCGCCGAGACCTACGACGACAAACTCGAAGCCATCGTCGAGAGCACCGCCATCGCCGTCATCCCGGCCGGCGACCGGCGTTTCACCCTGCGCCCCGATCTGGTCACCGTTCCCCTCGACGGCGTAGAGCCCTGTCAGGTGGTCGTCGCCACCCGCGCCGCGGACACCAACCCCCTCGTCCCCGAGTTCGTCAGGTTCGCCGAAAGCCTCCTCGTCCGCGACCCGTGAAGACCGGTCCCACCTGGCGATGCAACTCCGGCATGACGAGGTGCCGAACAGGTCTTGGACGAAACCACCGGCGATCCGTTGAGCGGTCACGTTCTCCGCGATCCGTGCGTCAGGGCTGTCGAGAAGTGTCGGCAGCTCGACGGATGGAGCAGGGACGAATGAGCAGGATCGACGTGCAGGGGAGCGTCGCCGACGGTTTCGAGGCGGTCCGTGAGGCGTTCGCCGCCGCGGTCGCCGAGGACGGCGGTGGGTCCGGTGCCCAGCTCGCGGCGTTCGTGCACGGCAGGCAGGTGGTCGACCTGTGGGCCGGGGACGAGGTGAGCGGTGAGACCTTGACCGGTGTCTACTCCTCGACCAAGGGCGCCGCCACCCTCGTGGTGGCGTTGCTGGTGCAGGACGGAACGCTGGGGTTGGACGAGCCCGTCGCCGTGCACTGGCCGGAGTTCGCGGCGGCGGGCAAGGGCGGGATCACCCTGCGGGACGTCCTCACCCACCGCTCCGGCGTCATCGGCGTCGACGGCGGGTTCACCGCCGACGAGCTCGCCGACGACCGGGTGATCGCCGCTCGCCTGGCGGGGCAGCGACCGTACTGGAAGCCGGGGTCGGCCTACGGCTACGGCGGGTTCGTGACGTTCGCGATCGTGGGCGAGGTGGTCCGCCGGGTCACCGGCCGCTCGCTGCAGGAGATCTTCGAAGAACGCATCCGCGCGCCGTACGAGCTGGACTTCTACCTCGGTCTGCCCGAGGTGCTGGAGGACCGCTACCGGGAAATCCAGCCGGGGCCGGCCGGTCCGGAAGAACTCGCCGCGTTCTGGGCGACCGTTCCCGGTCCGCACAGCATCACCGGGATCGGGTACGGCCTCAACTCCACCCCGCCCCTGGACCAGGTGGCCTTCGCCAACACCCGGCGCGTGCGCGCGCTCGGTCAGGCTTCCGCGGGCGGGGTGGGCAACGCCCGGGGGCTGGCCGGGATGTACGTGGCCGCGGTCGTCGGCCTCGGCGGCCGGCCGCCGCTGCTGGAACCGGACGTCCTCGGCGAGTTCGCCATGCTCCACTCCACCGGCGGCGACCTCGTCACCGGCACCCAGGGGCAGTACGCCCTCGGCTTCCAGGCCAAGGGCCTGCGCTACCCGTTCCTGGGCGCGAACGCGTTCGGCCACGGTGGCTCGGCGGGCTCGGAGGCCTTCGCCGATCCCCTCAGCGGGGTCGCCTTCGGCTACACCCGTCGCCGGTTCTCCTTCAACTGGTCCTACCCGGAACACGACCTGCTCGCAGCCGCGGTCCACCGCGCGGCCACGGCCGCGTGAAGGGAAAGCAGATGACTTCGCACACCGAGACCCGTTCCCGGCGCGCCCCGAAGAAGGGTCGGGCCTTGCTGGTGATCGCGGCCGCGCAACTGTTGATCGTGATGGACGGCACCATCGTGACCGTCGGCCTGCCCAACATCGGGGTCGGACTGTCCATCTCGGAGTCCGACTTGGACTGGGTGCTCACCTCGTACGCGTTGGCGTTCGGAGGATTGCTGCTGGTGGGTGGCCGCGCCGGCGACCTGTTCGGCCGCCGCCTGCTGATGCGGACGGGCCTCGTGGTGTTCCTGCTCGCATCCCTGCTGGGCGGCGTGGCCCAGAACGGCGTCATGCTGATCGCCGCGCGCGTCCTGCAGGGCGTGGGCGGCGCGATCATCGCCCCTGCCGCGCTGTCACTGCTCGCCGACACCTTCCCCGCCGGACCGCAGCGCAACAAGGCACTCGGCGTCTACGGCGCGATGGGCGGCCTCGGCGCGGTGGTCGGCCTGCTCCTCGGCGGCGCGCTCACCGAGTACCTGGGCTGGCGGTGGATCATGTACATCAACGTCCCGTTCGCCCTCCTCCTGCTCATCGGGACCCTCGCGATCGTTCCCGGCGCCCGCGAACGCGGCGGCATCGACCTCCCCGGCGCGATCACCGTGACCCTCGCACTCGGCTCGCTCGTCTACGCGATCAACCGGGCAGGGGCCGACGGCCTCGGCGACGGGCTCACCCTCACCGTCGGTGTGATCGCCGTCGTGCCGGCCCTGGCGTTCGCGACCACCCAGCGCCGCGTCCGCAACCCGATGCTGCCCGCGGGCGTGCTGTCCGACCGGAGCAGGCTCGGCGCCAACCTGGTCATGCTGCTCATGGGCGCGGGCCAACTGGCCACGTTCTACTTCCTGACCCTGTACATGCAGTCCATCAAGCACTACTCACCCATGATCACGGGCCTGGCCTACCTGCCGTTCGCGATCGGCATCGGCCTCGGCTCCGCCGTGGTCGGACCGCGCCTGCAGGCCCGCACGTCCGTGCGGAACGTGCTCGCGATCGGCATGTCGGTGGCCGCCCTGGCGATGGGCTGGTTCAGCACGCTCACCCCGGACCAGAACGCCCTCGTCGCCCTGCTGCCCGCCCAACTGGTCGCAGGTGTCGGCCTCGGGATCGGCTTCGTCGCGGCGACGATCAGCGGCGTGCAGGGAGTCGCCCCGCAGGACTCCGGCATCGCCTCCGGGCTCATCAACACCACCCAACAGGTCGGCGGCGCGCTGGGCCTGGCGATCCTGGCCACGACCGCCGTCACGATCACCAAGAGCCGACCGGGCGGCACACCGGCGCCGGAAGCGCTCACCAGCGGGTACACCACCGGCCTGCTCGGCGCCGGCGCCTTCTACCTGGCCGCGGTGCTGGCCGCCGTGGTCCTCCTGCGGCCGACGAGCCAGAGCAGGCGCCCCGGTCAACCGACCGCACCGCGCACCCCCGTGTGAGCAGACCAAGTCGGGACAGCGGCGGCAACCCGGTCATCGCCACACCGCTCGAAACCAAGCGCGATCACCGGTCACATCCGCCACGCGCGAGTCGTCAGAGCAGAGACACCACTGAAACCGCAGAAGGGAAACCCCATGAACACCCCCACGACGACCCAGCGGGAAACCCCCCACTCGCGACTGCCCAACCCCGCCGCGCTCATCCCCGAGCTGGGCGAGATCGGCGCAGCCCTGTTCAAAGCGACCGGGAACGGGTCGATCCCCCGGACCACGATCGGCCTGGTGCAGTTGCGCGCCGGTCAGCTCGTCGGCAACACCTACCTGACCGTCCTGCACACCGGCAACCTCCGCAAGGCCGGGGAGTCCGAGGAGCGCATCACCGCCGCGGCGTCCTGGCGGGACGCGCCGTGCTTCACCGACGCCGAACGTGTCGCACTGGCACTCGTCGAGGCCGTCCTCACCCCGAACCCGCACGGCGAGCGGGTCCCCGACGAGCTGTACGCCAAGGCCGCGCAGCACTACGACGACAAGGCGATCGCCACCCTCGCCATGGCGATCGGCCAGATCGGCTTCTTCACCCCCCTCGCCCTCATCGGCAAGCCGATCCCGGGTGTGTCGCCCGCGGAGCAGTGGCGGCGGTAACACCGCAAGGGGCTCCGGGTGAGGACACGGCGACCGTGTCCCCACCCGGACGACGGCCGACCACCTCATGGCGGGACCACGCGCGATCACGCCGGCACGGTCCGGTGCGGGGTGTCAGCGAGGTCCGGTGGTCAGGTCCCCCCGGGTCAGCAGCGGACGTCGCCGGGCGGCACCCAGGGCACGCCCGGGTGGAACACGCGCCCGTCGGGGCTGTACTGCCTGCCCATCACCTCGCGCCAACTGCCCGGTCCCAACGCCGGGTCGTGCGGCCAGTACCGGTCCCACACGGCGGTCTTCTCGTCGCGCCAGTACCCGAACACGTTGTCCGGGTACTGGCGGATCACGTAGCCGTCGTACTCGTCCCGGCGGACCAGCGTGTCCCCGGCCGCGTCCGTGTCCGCCTCGGCGGCGAGGATCGCGCCGGCGACGTGGTCGACGTGGTCGGGGTCGGGTTGGCGGTGGCCGATGCTGCTCTGCGAGCGGATCAGGTCGGGCGAGGTGGTGCGGATGATCTCGCGCAGCATCCCGACGAACGACGCCTTCGTGTAGGGCGCGCGCCCGTCGATCGGCCGCGCCACGTACCCCGGCCGGTGCACCAGCCGGTACAGGTCGCCGCACTGGTCGCCACCCCCGGCGGCGTGGACGAACGTGAACACGAGCCGGACGTCCGTGCCCTCCAGCCGGTTGGTGGGCACCTCGTGGCCGTTGAACCACATCGCCTCGTACACCCACCGGTTCGGCACCCCCGCGGCGCGGGCGTACGCGGCGCGCTCACCGTGGACGCGCATGTCGGCGTACTCCATGCCGCACGCCGGGAACCCCTCGCCGCACGGCAACTCGCCCGCCGTGAGGTACACGACCCACACCGCGTCGCCGGCCTGCACGTCCGACAGGATGTCGGGGTTCATGAACAGCAGGTCGTCGTCCTGGTGGGCGACGAAGCTCAGCGTCGTCCGGGCGGCTGCGGCCGGTGCCGGCGCCGCGGTCACCACCAGCGCCGCGACCGCCAGCGCCGCCACCTGCCGCACCCTGTGCCGCACGTCGTCAGCCCTTCCCCACCACGCCGGTGAACGCGGTGATGGCGGCGCTCGCGGACCTGGCGGCCGACGACGTCGTGTAGACCGTCGCCACGAGCCCACCGGGCGTGCGCCAGGAGAAAGCCGGACCGCCGTCGGCGAGCGTGTAGCCGTTCGGGTCGGTCACGGTCTCCTCGAAGAGGACGGTCGTCCACGGGCCGAACGCGCCCGCCGGGGCGAGTTGGCTCGCCTGGTGCACCTGGTCGTCCACCCGGACGGCCACGTGCACCAAGCCGTCGGTGCCCAGGGCGAGGGCGGGGGAGCCGTCCGCGACCACGTCGCCGACGCGCTGCCACGTGCCGGGGAACGCGCCCGCCGCCTCGCGCTGCGCGTGCACGCCGCCATCGGCGCGCCGGACGGCCACCTGGAGCGTGCCGTCCGCGTGCGCCACGACCGCCGGCTTGCCGACCACGTCCGAGCCGCCGCCGATCGTGCGCCACGCGCCGAGCGCGCCGTTCGCGTACCGGGCGACGCGGGCCGAGCCGTCGGCGGAGCGCGTCACCACGTCGACCGCGGACCCGTTGCGCACGGCGGTGAAGTCCGCGGTGGCGCCTGCGCCGATCCGCTGCCAGGGCAGGAACTCGCCGTTCGGGGCGGCCTGGGGCCGTCGCCACAGCGCGCCCTGCGCGTCCACGCCGAAGACCGCCAGTGCGCCGGTCGGGTCCGCGACCACCACCGGGTCGCCGACGAACCAGCCGTCGTGCACGGTCGTCCCGGCACCCCACACGCCGTTGCGCACCTCCTGCCTCTTGCCGCGCAGCACCGCGTCGTCGGGGCTGTTGACCAGCACCTCGACCCGGCCGTCGGCCCGCAGCCCGGCGCCGGGGACGCCCGTGCGCGGCGGCGTGCCGTCGAACGCCTGGTAGGTGAGCAGCGAGAAGTCACCGGGGTAGCGCTGCTTGGCCGACGTCAGGTTGCCCGCCGCGTTGACGTAGAAGTAGTCGACCAGCCCGTCGGTGGTGACGACGGCGGTGTTCGGCTGGTCCTCGCGCACCGGCACGGCCGGCCGGGCGGGCACGGCGCGGCCGAGGAGTTCGCAGGCGTCCGTCATCGCGCCGTACTGCGTGCCGGGCGTGATGCCGGTGTCGACCAGTCGGCGCGGCGCGAAGCCGCCGGTGGCGGGGTCGTAGCGGTACCACCACAACCACGCGCCCGACACCCCGTACAGCACGTCACCGCCCGCGGAGAACGCGGAGTCGAGCAGGTTCGCGTCACCGCTGTGGGCCACCAGCTGCTTCGGCTTGAGGAAGCGCTGCGAGGCGGCGTGGTACTCGTAGCGGTAGAAGACCCCGTTGAGCACGTGGGGGTCGCGCACGTAGAACACCCCGTCACCGGCCGCGACCACCAGGTCGTACCGGTTCGCGGCGCCGGTCTCCAGCACGCGCCGGGTCCAGGCCGTCCCGTCGTACCGCTCCCACGTCAGCTCGCCGTTCGAGTTGAACTTGAAGAAGGCCCCGTTCGAGTCGACCGCGACCCGCTTGCGCGAAGCGACGGACGTCCAGTCGTCCCAGTCCTCGGCGATCTTGACCGACCAGCCGCCCCCCGGCCGCTCCCAGTCGCTCCCGGTCCAGCGGAAGCGGTGCAGGTTGCCGCCGTCGAGCACCTGGTAGACGTACCCGTCCTGGCCGACCGCCATGGGCACTGTCCACCCGCCCCCGATGACCGAGGAACCGGCGCGCAGGTGCTCGCCGAGTTCGGGCTCGTCGTGCTGGTAGAGCCGGAGCGTCCCGTCGGGCGCGGCGGCGAACACCGACACCGCCGTGCGGCACCGCAGCACCTCGTCGGCCGCGGTGGCCGGGCCGGTCGGGACGAGGGTCGACGCGGCCACCGTGAACGCGACCAGCGCACCGGTTGTTCTCATTCTGCGCATCCGAGCTACTCCGGTCAGGTCAAATTGGGATGAAACGAATCAGTCGATTGATCGATCGGGCAGCGTGCGAATACCGGTCGGCATCAGGTGCACAGCGCCCGGTACTCACGAGCTGCCTCGCTGATCACCCGAAGGTGCGAACTCACGGCCGCGCCGGAGGCGCGGTGGACACCGCCTGGCATCCACCGCACCGCGCAGTCGCGCGGCCCTAGTCCACGACTTCCTCCGGCATCACACCGAGCACGAGGTTCTCCAAGCCCGTCCGGCCGGCGCCGAACCTCGCCAGCCAGTCGGCGACGAGGTAGATCTCCTCGTTCTCGTCGATGCCGAGGAAAAACCGCCCGTGGTCGAGCTCGCCGACGGGGAAGATCGACCTGCCGATCTCCTCCCCCCACTCCTGGAACCGGTCCTCCTCGCCCTCGGCGAGCAGCGGGTCCAGGTCGAACGGTTCCCTGGCCGCGGTGAGCCCCGGCCCGCGGACGTCGCAGACCAGACCGCCGAACTCGGCGAGGAAGCGCTCCGCCGCCTCGTGCATCGACAGGCCGACCGCTTCGAACGCTTCCCGCCACGGCGTGGTGTCCACCCGTCGGCCGGGAGCCCACCCGATGCCCAGCATGACCTGCTCCGCCTCGGCGGACCACGAACCCATCAGTCGTCCTTCGTCAGGAAGTTGAGGTCAAAGTAGTGCTCCAAGACCTGGCAACTGCCGCAGGGGCCGATGGCCTTGCCGTGGTCCTTGTGATCGACGTGGCTGCGCACGAGCACCGCAGCCGCCTCCGCGCCGGTCGGGTCCCGACCGTCCCACAGGGCCTCCGACAAGCAGACCGGCAGCCCGCACCGCGCGTGGCCCCTGCCCTGGAGCGACCTCGGGACTTGTCCGAGCAGCCCTTCCACCAACGGGTGCAGCACCGGCCTTTCACCCTTGAAGCTGGTGCTCTGGTAGGGCGTCCCATCGGTGAGCCTGATCGCCTCGGACACCTGCGGGCGCTTCTTGCCCGTGATCGACGTCGTCTGGTCGGCAAGCCGCCGCGCGGCGTCGACCGGGCAATTCGGGTCGTCGTTGTGCGTGAGCACCGCGGTCGCGCCGACGCCCACGTAGTACGTGTGCAGCCCGTCGACCGTGAGGTTGTGGACCAGGCGGTCC
>NZ_JBHWIE010000173.1:0-15602 GCF_042732085.1 Actinosynnema sp. NPDC059797 | reverse complement strand
CCAGTGCACGACGCAGCCGAACGCGAACCGGTAGTCCGGCACCGCGCTGGGCAGGGTGACCGGCGCGATCTCCCGTTCCTGCTCCCAGTCCTCCGGCTCGACATCCGGCGGCGGCGGGGCGGCTTCCCGCTCCTCCTGCTCGGCGAGGTGCTCGGCGAGCAGGGCGCGCTGCCGGCGCCGGTACCGGCGCTGGTTCACCGTCACCGCGGTGACCGCCAGCAGCGCGCACACCACCGCCGCGATCACCCACACCGGCCAGCCGGCGCCGGCCCCGACCAGCGTCGGCAGCACCAGGCAGGCCGCCGCCGGCAGCAGGACCTCGGTCGTGTCATCGCTCATCGCCCGTCCTCCACGTGCGGGATCCCCAATGCCAGGTCGATGTGCCGTCGCAGTCGCCGGGCGCGGGCCGACCAGGACGCGCGGGGTTCCGCGCCCGGCGCGTCGCGCACCCGCTCCAGCACGGCCAGGTACAGGTCGTTGAGCGGGCGGACCCGACCGGCGCAGGCGTCCACCAGCAGCACGGGGTCCCGGTCGAGCAGGCGGCCCAGGACGTGCCCCGGCACCGCCCCGGCCCCGGCGGCCAGCACCTCGCCCCACACCGCGACCAGGTCGTGGCGGGCGCGGCGACCGCGCGCCGCCGCGGGCGGGACGTCGAGCTCGTGGACGATCGCGTGGTCGGTCCGCCGCACCCCGTACTTGACGAGGCGGTGCAGCAGCCAGCGGTGGAGCCCGCGCCGGCGCACCAGGTCGAGCAGCGCCTCGCGGGCTTCGCCGCGCACCGCCTCGTCGCGGTGCCGGGTGAGGTGGTGCAGGCGGACCAGCGCCTCGGTCGGCCGGTTCGGCGCGATCACGGCGACGCAGGCGGTGATCAGCACCTGGGCGTACTGGGGCGACAGGTCCGCGCCCCTCGCCCGGCGGTAGACCTCGTCGCGGAACGCGGCGCCCCACCCGTGGTGCTCCAGCCCCGTGGTGAGGACCTGGAGCGCGAGGTCCGGCCGGTCGCCCCCGCCCCACCGGCGGGCCAGCGCCGTCAGGTGCTCGACCCGCCCGGTGGCCAGCGCCTGGTCGGCGAACCTGGCCACGAGGCTCGCCGCGCTCGGGTCGTCCACCTCGCGCAGCCCCACCACGACCTCCACCCAGTCGGGCATCCGGTCGCGCAGCCGGGGGAAGTAGGTCCAGAAGTGCGTGCGGACCGCGGCGTCGAGCGCGAGGGACGTGAAGCCGATCGCGCGGGCGCCGCCGGTGCGCAGGCCGACCCGGGTCATCCGCTCGGCCAGGTAGGGGCCTTCGAGCAGGTGGGTGTCGTCCTCGGGGAGCTCGACCAGCCTGCGGAAGTGCGCCTCGGCCCGCGCCAGCGCCTCCAGCGGCGCGCCGGAGAGGAACGCGGCGGCCACGGCCAGCGCGCGGGTGGCCCCGTCGCGGTGCTCCCGGAACAGGTCGGCCGCCACCTCGTCGCGGTGGGTCTGCGCCTCCTTCGCCGCGCGCAGCCACGCCGCGACACCCGCGTGCGGCTCGGCGTCGCGCGCTTCGCGGGTCAGCCGCGCGAGGTCCGCCGCCTCGCCCGGTGACGCCCCGGCCAGGTGCCGGTGGACGTCGTCGGGCACCCGGAGGTCGTCGAGGCCCAGGTGCGCCTTGAGCACGTCGACGGCGGGCGGCGGGTCCAGCCGGACGACCAGCGGGACGAGCGAGTCGCCCAGCAGGTCCTCCTGGTCCCGGCGCGCGACCACGGCGAGCCTGGCCCGCTTGGCGGCGACCGCGGACCGCACGGCCTCCAGGTCCGGCCGCAGCCGGACCACCCCTTCCCGGTCGAGCGCCGTGAGGTCGAGCAGCAGCCGGTCGTCCTCGTCGAAGTCCTCGGGGTCGAGCGCGGCCTCCTCGGGGTCGCCGGGCCGGTCGGGCAGCTCCCTGAGGGCGTCGAGCCCGGTGGTGCCCATCGCGGTGAGCAGCATGAGCGCCGCCGTGCGGCACCCCGTGCCGGGCGGGCCGGCCAGGACCACCGCGCCGGGTTCGGCGAACAGGTGCTCCGGGAACCGGCCGGGGCGGACGAACCGGTCGGCGAGGGCCCGGACGTGGTCGTCGGCCACGAGCCGCGCCTCGCGGCGCTTGCGCCGGACGACGTCGTGGAAGTGGTTGATCTGGGTGCCGGGGCCGCTGTTGACGGTGTTCGGGCCGCGCACCTCGTAGGCGTGGGTGTCGCGGTGGACGTGGTCGCGGCTCTGGTGGACGGACCCGTGCACGTCCCCCCGGACGTCGTTCGAGCGCGTCACGGCCGCGGGCGGCCGTAGTAGCGGACCCCGTCGCCGGTGAACTGGGTGCCGGGGCCGCTGTTGACGTTGTTGTCGCCGTGGGCGGTGTAGGTGGTGCGGTCGCCGTGGTAGTGGTCGCGGCTCTGCACGACGGTGCCGTGGACGACGCCGCTCACGTGGTTGCTCCACGTGTCGCGCTCCGCGACCGCCGCGGCCGGGTCCGCATCGGGCGGGTCCGCCGCGGCCGGGGGCTCGAAACCGCTGCGCAGCAGGTCGCCCGTCGGCAGCGGCACCCTCAGGTAGACGGTGCCGTCGAAGGACTTCACGCGCACCGGGACACCGACGTACCGGTCCTCGTCGACGCCCGCGTACCCGGAGACCACGGCGTCCTCGAAGGCCCTGCGGGAGATCGCGGCCGCCACCCGGGTGGCCGGGCCGGACCGGGTGAGCAGGTCCTTGACCACGTCGGCGTCGAGGAGCCGGTGGTTCTCCACGCGGGCGTGGCCGCTGCCGGTGCTCACGCCGTCCGGGTTGGGGTCGGTGATCGGGCCGACCGCGACGCTCATCCGCATCCGCAGCTCGGGCAGCCCGTCGACCTGGGCGCGGAACTCCAGCTCCTCCTGCAGCGCCCGCGGGATCGGGTCGACCAGCAGCGGGAGCACGGCCGAGTCGAACGCGGCCGACAGGCCGTCGCCGGTGCTCTGCTGGAAGCGGCGCTTCGCCCACGCGTCCACGGCGCCGACGCGCTCGAACGCCCCGTAGAGGATGTCCGGGATCGCGTCGGTCACCGCGGCGTGGTCGCGGCCGGGCAGGCCGCTGAAGTCCTTGACGTCCACCACCAGCAACGAGCGGTACGGCGGCAGCGGCACCCACTTGCGCTCCACGCTTCCTCCCCCTCAGAAGTCCCGACGAGGAGGAGGGTCCCGGTTCCGCGCCGGCGGGGTTGTCCGCCGACGGACAGATCAGGCGTGACGCGGATCACATCCCGGCGTGCGCCCTGAGGTCCTCCAGGTCGGCGACCACGAGGCGCGGGCCCGGCCGGAGCGCGCCGCTCTCCCGCAGCCGCTGGAGGTTCAGCGCCACCGTGCTGCGCGCGAGCCCCAGCCCGTCGGCGATCTCCTGCTGCGAGAACGGCACGTGCGGGCTGCCGTCGTCGGCCAGGGTCACGACCTCCAGCAGCAGGCGGGCGATCTTGCGCTCGGGCGTGAAGTGCACCAGCCGCACCTGGTACGGCACGGCCTGCGACAGCTTGGCGAAGCCGTAGTCGGTCAGCTGCTTGCGCGCCCGGTGCTCCTCCAGGAAGGCGTCGAACGCCGCCGCGACCACGACCCGCGCGACGCAGCGGTCGATCGCGCGCACGGTGGCGGTCCGCGGCACCGACGACTGGACGGCGATCTCGCCCAGCAGGTCGCCCGGTCCGCGCAGGGCGACCAGCAGCTGACCGCCGTCGGGCTCGGTCCGGAGCACCTTCACGCGCCCCGAGACCAGCGCCAGCACCACCGTGCCGGGTTCGCCCTGCCGCAGCAGCGGTTCGCCCGGTCGGTACTCGCGGGGCGCGCCCCGTTCCAGCAGCGCCCGCCACGTGCCCTCGTCGACCAGCGCCCGGAAGCCCCGCGGGGGTCGGGTTGTCGGCCCGCTCACCCCCACTGTCTACCGCACCGCGGACCGGTGGGGCGGGATGCGGCCGAACCGGGTCGCGGGCGGTGGCGGGACGAGCTGGGGGCGGGGCAGGCAGCGGCAGGGCAGGCAGCGGCGGGCCAGGCAGCGGCGGGCCAGGCAGTGGCGGGCCAGGCAGTGGCGGGCCAGGCAGTGGCGGGCCAGGCAGTGGCGGGGCCGGGCGGGGCGCACCACCGGGCCCGCGCGGGGAAGCCGTGCCCTCCCCTGTCCGGCACCTGTCGAAACGCTGTTGATCGGGAGGGCCGGCCGCGGGCCCGCGCGCGGTGGCGCACCATGGGCACGTGGACAAGGGCAACCCGGTTCGAGTGCTCGTGGTGGACGACGAACCGCACATCGCCGACCTGGTCGCGACGGTCGCGCGGTACGAGGGCTGGCAGGCCGCCACCGCGGGCAGCGGGGAGGCGGCGCTGCGGGCCGCCGCCGAGTTCCACCCGGACATCGTGGTGCTCGACCTGATGCTGCCGGACCTGGACGGCTTCACCGTGCTCGACCGGCTGCGGTCGTCCGGCGCGATGGTGCCGGTGGTGTTCCTGACCGCCCGCGACGGCACCGCCGACCGGGTCGCCGGCCTGACCCGCGGCGGCGACGACTACCTGGTCAAGCCGTTCTCGGTGGAGGAGCTGATGGCGCGGCTGCGGGCCGTGCTGCGGCGGTCGACCGGGCCGACCTGGAAGCGGTCGGTGCTGAAGGTGGCCGACCTCGCGATGGACGAGGACACCCGCGAGGTCCGCCGGGGCGGCCGGCTGGTCACGCTCACGCCGACCGAGTACGAGCTGCTGCGGTACCTGATGCGCCGGTCGCCGACCGTGCTGACCAAGGCGCAGATCCTCGACCACGTGTGGGAGTACGACTTCGGCGGCCGGTCCAACGTGGTGGAGCTGGTCGTGTCGCACCTGCGGCGCAAGCTGGACGACGGCGGCGAGCCGCTGATCCACACCGTCCGCGGCGTGGGCTACGTGCTGCGCCGGGCCGCGGAATGAGCGCGGGGTGAAGCTCCTGGCCCGCTGGGGCCGGATGCCCCTGGGCACGCGCCTGGCCCTCGGGCTGGGCGCGTTGGCGCTGGCGGTGTTCGCCGTGGTCGGCACCGTGATGGTGAAGTCCATGGAGGACTACCTGGCGCGCCGCATGGACGACCAGATGGCCACCACGCAGGTGTCGCTGAAGAAGGAGTACGACCGCAACCACAGCCTCAAGAGCTCCGTCTACGGCTGGTACTCCGCGCTCTACGAGGTGCGCGACGGCCAACCGCGGCCGGTGGACACCTCGGGACTGCCCGAGGGCTCCGCCGACGTCGACGAGTTCACCGCCGTGGCGCGGCGGGTGATCGGCGGCGAGGAACCGGCGTTCCAGACCGAGTACCTGGACGGGCTGGGGGCGTACCGGCTGCGCGGCTGCGAGGTGGCCGACGGCGTGGTGATGGTCAGCGCGGCGCCGATGCGCGACATCACCACCACGACGCGGCAGCTCGTGCTGGTGGAGGTGGCCGCGTTCCTGCTCGCGCTGATCGCGTTCGTGGTGATCGGGCGGGCGGTGCTGCGGCGCGGGCTCCAGCCGCTGAGCGACATGGCGCGCACCGCGCACGACATCACCTCGCACGACCTGACCGACTCGGCGCGGCTGCCGGTGCGCGCGGAGGGCGACGGCGGCGGCGTCGAGGTCGAGGAGCTGCGCACGGCGTTCAACACGATGCTGGAGCACATCGACACGTCGCTGGCCGCCCGCACGGCCGCCGAGCAGCGGTTGCGGCGGTTCATCGCGGACGCCTCGCACGAGCTGCGCACGCCGCTGACGTCGATCCGGGGTTACGCGGACCTGTTCCGGTACGCGGCGGCCAACGCGCCGGAGGAGCGCGAGGCGCACCTGGAGAAGCTGCGGTCGGAGGCGGCGCGGATGAGCGTGCTGCTGGACGACCTGCTGCTGCTGGCCCGGCTCGACGCGGCCGAGGTGGAGACCCCGCTGAGGCTCGCCGACGGCGACCTCGTGGAGCTGGTGCGCGAGGCGGCGGACGCGTTCCGGGCGGCCCGCCCCACGCACCCCCTGAGCGTGACCGCGCCACCGGGCCCGGTGCGGCTGGCGTTCGACCCGGTGCGGCTGCGGCAGGTGGTGGACAACCTGCTGACCAACGCCGCCGTGCACACCCCGGCCGGGACGGCGGTGGCGCTGTCGCTGTCCACGCCGCCGGGGCGGGCGGTGCTGCGGGTGAGCGACTCGGGCCCCGGCATCCCGGCCGCCGACCAGGGCCGGATCTTCGACCGGTTCTACCGGGTCGACGACTCGCGGACCCGCGACCGGGGCGGCAGCGGGCTGGGGCTGGCGGTGGCGCACTCGCTGGTCGTGGCGCACGGGGGGACGATCGAGCTGGACAGCAGACCGGGCTCGACGCTGTTCGAAGTTCGGCTGCCGCGGCGTTGAATTGCCGCGGCTCCGACGCGGCCTCGCAGCGTTGAACTGCCGCGGCGGCTCGGCCGCCCGGGGAGTCGGCAGGTCGAGCCCCCCTCGGTGCGGTCTCGCAAATAGGCCCTTCACCACCGATCTTGGTTTTGTAGCCCGCCCGACGTGGGCAGGCTGACGCGGCGGGCGCGGGCGAGGTTCGACTACCTGGCGTTCCTGGGCGCGCGGGAGTGGCCGGTGCTGGTGGCCGGGCTGGGCGTGCTGCTGGGCGCGGTGACCGTGCTGCCCAGCTCGTTCGGCGTGGTGCTGCCGGGTCGCGGCACGGCGCTGGTCAGCGACGCGATCGACGCGGCGGTGCGCGCGGCGGACCGCCCGGTGGAGGTGTCCGAGGAGCCCTACCGGCTGCCGCCGGGGCTGCGGGCGACCGCGCCGCACGTGCTGCCGCTGCGGGCCCGCGGCCGGACGCTGTTCAACGGCCCCGTGGTCGGCCTGCGCGACGAGCCCCTGGGCCCGGGACCGGTCCGGCTGCACCGCGCCCGCTTCTTCGACGGCGAGTGCTCCAACGAGCTGTGCTCGCTGCGGATCGTGGACCGCTCCTCCGGCGAGGAGTTCGACCCGCGCCGGAGGCTGATGGTGGACGGCGCGGGCCGGCTGCGCACGCTCGCCGAGAGCGAGCTGGCCGACCCGGTCGGCATCTCCACCCTCGCGCTGACCACCGACGGCCACGCCGTACTGGTGGTGCAGTCGCAGCACAACGCGGCCAGCCGGCTGCTTCTCGCGCCGTCCGGCAGCGGCTCGCTGGAGCCGCGCGACCTGGCCGACACGCTCGGGGGGTCGGTGCGCCGGGGCATGGAGCGCGAGCTGTGCGAGGAGACCGGGTTGCGGGCCGACGAGGTCCGGTCGACCCGCGTGGTCGGTTTCGCCCGGTGGATGGAGCGCGGCGCGCGACCGGAGTTCTTCGGCCTCACGGAGCTGGGCGTGGGCGCCGACGAGGTGCGCGGGCGGCGGGCCAGGGGCGTGGAGCGGCTCTACAGCTCGCCGGTGCTCCTCGTGCCGCTCGACCTCGCCGCCGTCGGCGCGGCCCTGCGGGACGGCGTCGAGCTGTCGGCGCTGCTGCCGGACCGGCTGCGCGACGACGGCTCGCTGCCGCTGCTCCTCGCGATCAGGGCCGCCGCGCTAGCCGGCGTTCGATGACTGCGCCCACAGGTCGATGCCGGACTCCACGGCGTGCTCCTCGATGCGCTCCAGCTCGTCGTCGGTGAGCGGCGGGCCGTCGAGCGCGGCGACGTTGTCCTCCAGCTGCGCCACGCTGCTCGCGCCGATCAGCACCGAGGTGACCCGCGGGTCGCGCAGCGCCCAGGTCAGCGCGAGCTGGGCCAGCGACTGGCCGCGGCTCGCCGCGATCTCGGCGAGCGCCCGCACGTGCGCCAGGTTCGCCTCGCCGAGCAGGTCCGTCGACAGGGACTTGCCCTGCGTGGCGCGGGAGCCCTCGGGGATGCCGTCCAGGTACTTGTCGGTGAGCATGCCCTGCGCGAGCGGCGAGAACGCGATGCAGCCCACGCCCAGCTCGCCGAGCGCGTCCAGCAGCTCCCGCTCGATCCACCGGTTGAGCATCGAGTACGAGGGCTGGTGGATCAGCAGCGGCACGCCCGCGGAGCGCAGCAGCTCGGCCGCCTCGCGGGTCTTGGTCGCCGAGTAGGAGGAGATGCCCACGTAGAGGGCCTTGCCCTGCTGGACCGCGCTGACCAGGGCGCCGACCGTCTCCTCCAGCGGCGTGTCCGGGTCGAACCGGTGCGAGTAGAAGATGTCGACGTAGTCCAGGCCCATGCGCCCGAGCGACTGGTCCAGCGAGGCCAGCAGGTACTTGCGGGAGCCCCACTCGCCGTACGGGCCGGGCCACATGTCGTAGCCCGCCTTGGTGGAGATCACCAGTTCGTCGCGGTGGCGGCGCAGGTCCTCGGCCAGGACGCGGCCGAAGTTGGCCTCGGCGCTGCCGTAGGGCGGGCCGTAGTTGTTGGCCAGGTCGAAGTGCGTGATGCCCAGGTCGAACGCCCGGCGGATGATCGAGCGCCCCAGCTCGCGGGGGCGGTCCTCGCCGAAGTTGTGCCACAGGCCGAGCGACACCGCCGGCAGCTTGAGGCCGCTGCGCCCGCAGCGGCGGTAGGTCATCCGGTCGTACCGCGATCCGTCGGGTCGGTAGGACATGCCCCACACCTTCGCACGCGTGACCGCCGCCCGCCGCACCGGTCGGGGCGGGCCCCCGGACGTGCCCGGGACCCGCCCCTCCACCACCGGTGCCTACCGGTTCGCCGGCCGCTCATCGAAGACCGGTCCCACACCCCGCTGCTGGGTGCTGATGTCGCCGTCCTGCTCGGTTCCCCTCGACACGATCTCCTCCACAACTTCCCCTCGGGTCGAACACGGTGAAAATATTCAAAATCCGACCGCGGCAAAACCGATTATCGGCAGGATTCGACGTCGAGGTCGAAGACGGGGTCGCCCGGGGCCGCGTCGACGGGAGTGCGCGAAACCTCCGAGGCGACACCGCCGGCCACGGCGTGGACGACGCGCTCGCCCACGTAGCGGTTGGCGTCCCAGTCGAGCTGCGTCGAGACGGTGACCAGCGCGCGGTCGCCGTCGCCGTCGGTCTCGCAGCCGAACAGGCTGCGCGCGGCGAGCCCGCCGCCCTCGGCCAGCACCAGCTTCCCGCCGGCCGCGGCGGTCAGCGGCCGCAGCCTGCCGTCGACCCCCCACACGCTGGACATGGTGGTGTTGGCGCCGACGGACTCGGTGACCACGACCTCCTCCCGCCCGTCGCCGTCGAGGTCGACGACGTGCATCGGCCTGACGTCCGTGCCCCACGAGGAGAACGGCACGTACGCCCGGTAGCGCTCGGCGCCGACCTGGGCGGACAGCACCTGCGTGGTCGGCGCGGGGTTGCCGGCGACGGACTCGATCCACGCCCGGTCCACCCGGCCGTCCCCGTCGAAGTCGAGGTGCACCTCGGACGCGGGCTGCGCGACGGCAGCCGGCGTTGCGAAAGCGAATCCGGCCAGCGCGAGGGCGAGCACGGGCACAACGGCCTTCATAATCAATTCCCCCCTGGAATTGAACACCACGACGAGCTCGTGGATTTTTCGGAGGACGCTCATTTGCGTCAACCGGAAAGACGCCGCGGCCTTATCCCGGTTGCCCCTTGTGAGCCAGGACACACGACCCCGGAATTCCCCTGCTCCGAAAAGACGCCCCGCCCGCCGCCCTCCGGCCCCGGGCGGCTGCGCCGGACGGGCAGGACGGCCGGCTCCCGGCCACCGCGCCGCCGTCGGCGGGGGTGGCCGGAACCGCGTGGAGCCGGTGGCGGGACTTGAACCCGCAACCTTTCGCTTACAAGGCGAGCGCTCTGCCAATTGAGCTACACCGGCGCGGCCCGGAGGCCGGGAACATCGTAAGCGCCACCAGTGGGTGCCACCTGCGGCGAACGGTCTGCTCACCGTGTCCCCGCGTTGGTCCGTCCGGAGGTTGGCGGTACCGTCCGGGTGGTGCCAACGGACAGTAAAACCGCTGGCCAGCGATATCAACAGTATTGAACGGACAGTGACCAGATCCCCTCGTCCGGGTCCCTCGGCCGAGGGTGTCGCAGGACACAGGCACAGCTGTGCGGCCGTCGGCGTGGCGGGGAGGACCGACCCCGACGAGGAGGCACGGGTGCGGCTGTGGCGTCGACACCGGCAGCACGAGCCGGAGCGGCCGGTCGAGGGACCGTCCCTCCCGGACGACTCGACCGTCAACCTCGTGCTCGACCTCGCCCTGCGCGTCGGCGAGGCCCAGTTGGCCGGCGGGGCGGGCGCGGCGGACGTCACCGACACCATCCTCGCGGTCACCGACGCCTACGGCCTGCCCCACACCGAGGCCGACGTCACCTACACCTCGATCACCGTCTCCTGCCTGCGCGGCACGGAGGCCGCGCCGGTCACGTCCATGCGCGTGGTCCGCACCCGCGGCCTCGACTACACGCGCCTGGCCGCCGTGGAGGACCTGATCCGGCGGATCTCCGCGCACCTCGTCACCGCCGACCGGGCCCACGCCGAGATCGACCGCGTGACCAGGGCCGACCACCCCTACCCGCGCTGGGTCGCCACGCTCGCCTGGGCCGGCATGGCGGGCGCGGTCGCCTTCCTCGTGGGCGGCGGCCCGGCGCTGGCCCTGACCGCCGCCGCGGTCACCGCGGTCATCGACCGGGTCGGCAGGCTGCTCAACCGCCGCGCGCTCCCGTTCTTCTTCCAGCAGGTCGTCGGCGGCGCCCTGGCCACCGCGGCCGCCCTGGCCATGTACGCCACGGACCTGCTGCCGGGCGTCCGCCCGTCGCTGCTGGTGGCCACCGGCATCGTGGTGCTGCTGTCCGGCCTGTCGCTGGTCGGCACCGTGCAGGACGCCATCACCGGCTACAACCTCACCGCGGCGGCCCGCACGATAGAGGTCGCGCTGCTCACCGCCGGCCTCATCGCGGGCGTCGCGATGACCCTGCGGGCGGGCGTGCAGCTGGGCGTCCAGACCAGGGTCGCCGACCCGCTGCCGCCGCTGATCTCGGACCTGCCCGTGCAGTTCGCCGCGGGCGCGGCCACCTCCGCGTGCTTCGCCCTGGCCAGCTACGCCCAGCCGCGCGCGCTGCTGCTCGCCGCCGCGGCGGGCGCCGTCGGCACGGCCTGCTTCGGCCTGCTCTCCCTCACCGGCACGAACGCCGTCACCGCCTCCGCCGTCGCGGCCACGGTGGTCGGCTTCGGCGGCAAGGTGGTGTCGCGGCGGCTGCGCGTGCCCGCGACCGTCGTCGCGGTCGCCGGCGTGGTGCCGCTGCTGCCCGGCTACACCACCTACCTGGGCCTCTACCAGCTCACCGCGGAGGGCGACCCGGCCGGCCTGTCGACGCTCGTGCTGGCCGCGGGCACCGCGCTCGCCCTGGCCAGCGGCGTCGTTCTGGGTGAACATCTGGGGCGGCCGGTGCGCTCCGGCGTGGGGCGGCTCGTGGCGCGTGTGCGCAGGTAGAGCCTGATCACCCGGTTTCCACGTGACGTCGCCCACCTGACGTGCTTTCGTCAAGTCAACCCAGTGTGACGGGACCGACGGCAGGGCATCCAACCTGCGCGTTCCCACTAACCTCGACGTGGGCGAGACGAATCCCTGAGGAGGCGCTACCCGGTGAGCAGCATTGGCGAGAACGGCGCGGACTTCCTGGTCGTGGCCAACCGCCTCCCGGTTGACCTGGAGCGCCTGGAGGACGGCACCCAGCGCTGGAAGCACAGCCCCGGCGGCCTGGTCAGCGCCCTGGAACCGTTCCTGCGCGCCCACAGCGGGGCGTGGGTCGGCTGGCCCGGCATCGCCGACGCCGAGGTGGAGGCGTTCGAGGAGGACGGCCTCCAGTTGCACCCCGTGACGCTGAGCGCCACCGAGGTCGCGGACTACTACGAGGGCTTCTCCAACGGCACCCTGTGGCCGCTCTACCACGACGTGGTGGCGCCGCCCGCGTTCCACCGGCGCTGGTGGAACGCCTACGTGCGGGTGAACCAGCGGTTCGCCGACGTGACCGCGAAGGTCGCCGCCCAGGGCGCGACCGTGTGGGTCCAGGACTACCAGCTCCAGCTGGTGCCCGCGATGCTGCGCGAGCTGCGCCCCGACCTGCGCATCGGCTTCTTCCTGCACATCCCGTTCCCACCGGTCGAGCTGTTCATGCAGCTGCCGTGGCGCACCGAGATCATCCGCGGCCTGCTCGGCGCGGACCTGGTCGGCTTCCACCGGCCCGGCGGCGCGCAGAACTTCCTGTGGCTGGCGCGGCGGCTGGTCGGCCTGGAGCCGAGCCGCGGCGCGGTCGGCGTGCGCACCCGGCCCGGCGTGGTGCAGGTCGGCGACCGGACGGTGCGCGTGGGCGCGTTCCCGATCTCCATCGACTCGGCCGGCCTCGACGCGCTCGCCCGCGACAAGGAGGTGCAGAAGCACGCCCGCAAAATTCGGGAAGACCTCGGGAACCCGAAGAAGATTTTGTTGGGCGTCGACCGCCTCGATTACACCAAGGGCATCGACGTGCGGTTGCGCGCGCTCTACGAGCTGCTCGCCGACGGTCGCGTCGACCCCACCGAGGTGACGATGGTCCAGCTCGCCACCCCGAGCCGCGAGCGCGTCGAGCACTACAAGCAGATGCGCAGCGAGATCGAGCAGATCGTCGGCCGGATCAACGGCGAGTTCTCCACCGTCGGCCACCCGATCGTCCACTACCTGCACCAATCGGTCGACCGCCGCGAGCTGACCGCGTTCATGTCCGCCGCCGACGTCATGGTGGTCACGCCGGTGCGTGACGGCATGAACCTCGTCTGCAAGGAGTACGTCGCCACGCGGTACGACCTCGGCGGCGCCCTGGTGCTCTCCGAGTTCGCCGGCGCGGCGGCCGAGCTGACGAGCGCGTTCCTCGTCAACCCCCACGACCTCGACGGCGTGAAGAACGCGTTGGAATCCGCCCTCACACTCGATCCGGCCGAAGGCCGCCGTAGGATGCGCGCGCTGCGACGCCAAGTCCTCACGCACGACGTAGACCGCTGGGCGCGATCGTTCCTTGACGCACTGGGCACGCAGACCGCGATCTGAATCTGAATCAGTTCAGACCACCCTTACCTGTCCCACCGAGCATTTGAGGAGGGGCGTTGACCGCCGAGGCCCTCCCCGCCGAGCTTCGCCGTGCGATCGTGCAGCTGGCCCGCACACCGCGCCTGCTGGTCGCCTGCGACTACGACGGGACATTGGCTCCGATCGTGGCCAACCCCGAGGACGCCCGTCCGCTGCCCGAGTCGGTGGGCGCGCTGCGCTCGCTGGCCGGTCTGCACGAGACGACGACCGCGGTGATCTCCGGGCGCGCGCTGCGCGACCTGGCGACCCTGTCACGCCTGCCGTCCGAGGTGCACCTGGTCGGCTCGCACGGCTCCGAGTTCGACGTCGGGTTCGTGCACGCGCTCGACGCGGACGCGCGAGCCCTGCACCGCCGCCTGGAAACCGCCCTGGAGGAGGTCGTCGCCGGCCACGAGGGCGTCGGCCTGGAGGTGAAACCCGCGAGCATCGCGGTGCACGTCCGCCGCGCCGACCCGGAGGTGGGCGAGCGGGTCCTCGACGCCGTCCGCACCGGCCCGGCCGGCTGGGACGGCGTGCAGGTCACCGAGGGCAAGGCCGTGATCGAGCTGGCCGTGGTCCAGACCGACAAGGGCCACGCCCTGGACGTGCTGCGGCACCGCGCGTCGGCGACCGCGGCCGTCTTCGTGGGCGACGACGTGACCGACGAGAAAGCGTTTGCCCGGCTGACCGGCCCCGACGTGGGCATCAAGGTCGGCGAGGGCGAGTCGCTGGCCGAGTACTCCGTCTCCGACACGCTCGACGTGGCCACCGTGCTCGCGTTCCTGCTGGAGGAGCGGCGCGCGTGGCTGCACGGCGACCAGGCCGTGCCGATCGAGCGCCTGACCATGCTGTCCAACGAGCGGTCCGTGGCGCTGCTCACGCCCGACGCCCGGGTGAACTGGCTGTGCCACCCGGAGCCGGACTCGGCGGCGGTGTTCGCCGACCTGCTCGGCGGCCCGTCCGCGGGCCACTTCTCGATCAAGCCGGAGCACGGGTCGCTGCCCCTGGGCCAGCGGTACGTGCCGGGCACGATGATCGTGGAGACCCGCTGGTCGCGCCTGCTGGTCACCGACTACCTCGACCACGACGTGCCCGCGCACCGCACCGACGTGGTGCGGCGCATCTCGGGCTCGACCAACGCGGTGATCACCTTCGCGCCGCGGCCGGAGTTCGGGCAGGTGCCGGTGCGGCTGCTGCGCGAGCGCGAGGGCCTGCGCGTGGTCGGCACCTCGGAGCCGATGGTGCTGCGCTCGCCCGGCGTGGACTGGCAGATCACCTCCGACGGGCAGCAGGAGACCGCCACCGCGGTCGTCCGGCCGCGCGAGGGCGCGCCGATCCTGCTGGAGCTGCGCTGCGGCACCGACGACCTGTCCGAGTCCACCCTGGGCGAGCCCGAGCGGCGCGCGCGGGCGGGCGCGCACTGGTCGGACTGGGCCGCGACGCTCAAGCTGCCCACCGTCGAACCGGACCTGGTGCTGCGCTCGGCCCTGACCCTCAAGGGCCTGGTCCACCACGACACCGGCGCGATCATGGCCGCCGCCACCACCTCGCTGCCCGAGGAGCTGGGCGGCATCCGCAACTGGGACTACCGGTACTGCTGGCTGCGCGACGCGGCCCTGACCGCCCAGGCGCTGGTGTCGGTCGGGTCCCTGGGCGAGGCCGAGGCGTTCCTCCAGTGGCTGCACCGGGTCCTGGAGACCCTGCCCGGCCCGGAGCGCCTGCACCCGCTCTACACGCTCCAGGGCACCATGCTGGGCGCCGAGGCCGTCATCGACACGCTGCCCGGGTACGCCGGGTCGCGTCCGGTGCGCGTCGGCAACCTGGCCAACCAGCAGGTGCAGCTGGACGTGTTCGGGCCGGTGGTCGACCTGGTCGCGCAGCTGGCCGCGGCGCGCGGCTCGCTGACCGACCAGGACTGGCGCATGGTGCAGGCCATGGCCGAGGCGGTCGCCCGCCGCTGGCACGAGCCCGACCACGGCATCTGGGAGGAGCGGCACGCGCCGCGCCACCACGTGTACTCGAAGGTCATGTGCTGGGTGACCCTGGACCGGGCCGTGAAGCTGGCCGAGGCGTACGGCCGGGAGGTCGACCCGTCGTGGCCGGTGCTGCGCGACACGATCGCCAACGACGTGCTCAAGCACGGGTGGAGCGAGGAGGCGCAGTCCTTCACCACCGCCTACGACGGTGACGACCTGGACGCGGCGTCGCTGCACGTCGGCCTGGCCGGCCTGATCGACCCGGCGGACGACCGCTTCCAGGCCACCGTCACCGCGATCGAGGCCGAGCTGCGCTCCGGGTCGACCGTCTACCGCTACCGGCGCGACGACGGCCTGCCCGGCGACGAGGGCGGCTTCCACCTGTGCGCGGCGTGGATGATCGAGGCGTACCTGCTCACCGGCCGCCGCACCGAGGCCGAGGAGCTGTTCGCGCAGATGGTCGACGCGGCCGGGCCCACCGGGCTGCTGCCCGAGGAGTACGACCCGATCGCGGAGCGGTCGCTGGGCAACCACCCGCAGGCCTACAGCCACCTGGGCCTGATCCGCTGCGCCCAGCTGCTGGCGGCGAAGTAGCGGTTCCGTCGACGGCGCGCCCGGTGCCCACCCCACCCGGGCCGCCCCGGAATATGTTAGAGATTGGCGC
>NZ_JBHWIE010000172.1:0-15647 GCF_042732085.1 Actinosynnema sp. NPDC059797 | reverse complement strand
AGGCGGACCTGCCGGTCGCCGCCGAACCGGTGCCGATTCCCCCTCTGCGGAGCGGGATCGAGTTCCGGGACGTGTGGTTCCGGTACTCGCCCGCCCACCCGTGGATCCTGCGCGGGGTCAGCTTCACCGTCGAGCACGGCAGATCGCTCGGCCTGGTCGGTCGCAACGGCGCGGGCAAGAGCACGCTCGTCAAGTTGTTGTGCCGGATGTACGACCCGGAGCGCGGAGCGATCCTCTGGGACGGTGTCGACCTCCGCGCGCTCGACCCGGCCGAACTGAGGCTGCGGATCGGCGCGGTGTTCCAGGACTACATGAACTACGACATGACGGCTGCCGAGAACATCGGCCTCGGCGACCTGGACGTGTCCGGCGATCGCGCGCGGGTCGAGGCCGCCGCGGCCGACGCGGGAGCCGACGGGTTCGTGTCCGCCCTGCCGCGCGGCTACGAGACCATGCTGTCGCGCGTCTTCTTCCAGGGTGACAGGGTGCACGGCGCGGCGGGGGTCACGTTGTCCGGCGGGCAGTGGCAGCGGCTGGCGCTCGCCCGTGCGTACCTGCGCGGCGAGCGCGATCTGCTCGTCCTGGACGAACCCAGTTCCGGCCTGGACGCCGAAGCGGAATACCGGGTGCACCGCGGGCTGCAGGAACACCGGATGGGCCGGACGAGCGTGCTCATCTCGCACCGACTCGGCGCCGTGCGCGACGCGGACGTCCTCGTGGTGCTGGACGAAGGTGTCGTCGTCGAACGGGGGACGCATGATCGGCTGATGGCCCAGGACGGGCTGTACGCGAAGATGTTCGCGAGCCAGGCGGAGGGCTACCAGCAGCGGTTGCCGGAGGCCTCGCGATGACGACCTGGGCCGTTGTCGGCATCGTGCTGGTGCTGCTGGTGGTGTTGTGGCTGCGGAGCCGGGTCGTCTACGTGAACGTCGTCGGCACGAGCATGCAGCCGACCTTCGAGGACGGGGACCGCCTGGTGGCCCGGCGGCTCAGGGCCTCGCACGTCCGAACGGGGGACGTGGTGGTCGTGGACAGCCCACGGCCGAAGCTGGAGCACCTGACCGCGAAGCACCACACCAAGACCCCGATCGTGGCACGCGAGCTCGTTTACGCGCCGCCACAGGCGAAAGGGCCCTACTGGGTGATCAAACGCATCGCGGCGATGCCCGGGGAACCGGTTCCCGCCGTGATGGCCGGCATCACGGGGGAGGACGTCGTGCCACCGGGGTCCGTCGTCGTGTTGGGCGACAACCTCGAACACAGCATCGATTCCAGGCATCACGGCTTCCTCCCCCTCGGCAAGGTGCTGGCGAAGGTGACGCGGCGCCGGGCGTAGCAGCGCCTGCGGGCCGGCGCCCCCACCCCGTGCGGGGGTGGGGGCGCCGGCCCGGTGGAGGTGGACCCGCGTCAGGCGATCAGCGCCGCAGCGTCAGCAGGCCCGGTCGGTAGGGCAGCTTGCCGTAGTCGCCACCGGAGTTGGGGTCGCGCCCCTGGTACAGGAGCTGCAGGTTGCAGGGGTCGATGGTCTTGGTCTGGTCGGGGTTGGCGCGGATCAGGTCGCCGTGGCTGATGTCGTTGGTCCAGGTGGCGCCGCTGTTGGCCTTGCCCGCGAAGGGGTTGCCCTCGGTGGCGGCCTGCGGCGTCCACGAACCGTTCAGGCTGCTGGACGTGAACGAGCGGAAGTAGCGCCCGTTGTTGCCGATCGCCTCGACGATCATGAGGTACTGGCTGCGGTCCTTGACCTTGTAGACCTCGACGGCTTCGAACAGGTTGTTCGTCGTGTCGCTCATGATGGTCGTGTAGGAGGAGCCGAAGCTGCCGGGGAAGTTCCCGATGGGCATGACCTGGCGGTAGATCTTGCCGTTGTCACCGGCGAAGAACAGGTACATGTTCTGGCTGTCGCCGATGAGCGTCTGGTCGATCGGCCCCGTGCCGGAGCCGGTGATGCTCGCCGTGGAGAGCACCTGCGGCGACGACCACCCGTTCGGGTTGGTGGGGTCGTTCGACGTCCGGTAGCTGAACGCGGTCCCGCCCCACTGGTAGGCGAGCACCCAGATGTTCTTCGGCGCGAAGTAGAGCAGGGTGGGCGCGACGGTGCCGGAGTTCATCGCGTTCTGGCTCGCCGAGCCCATCTCGGACCAGTTGGTGAACGGGGTGAAGTTCATCGAGCCCCAGGACGTCCCCGTGTCGTGCGTGGTCCCGTAGACCAGGTGCTTGCCGTTGTAGGGGACGTAGGTGAAGTCCTTGAGCGAGACCCAGCCCGACCTCGGCTGCGCCAGCGGACCGCTCGACGTCCAGCGGTACGTCGACGGCAGGGAGCACCCGCCGCCCTGCGAGGTGGTCGTCGTGGTCGTGGTGGTGGGGTTCCCGCCGCCGACGCGGACGAGCTGCCACTGCTGGTTGGCGCCGCCCCAGTCGCTGTACTGGACGATGTTGCCGCCGTCGTTGGTCGCCGCGCCCTGGACCTCGACCGCCTTGTTGCTGTTGCGGTTGATCAGGCGCACGTGGCCGCCGTCGGAGTCGGCCAGCCGGAACTGCTGGTTGGCGCTGTTGTTGTCGGTCCACTGCACGATGGCCGCGCCGTCGGAGGTCAGCCAGTTGTAGACGTCGAGGACCTTGCCCGAGTGGCGCGACTTCAGCCGGTAGTAGCCGCCGCCGGAGTCGACGAACTGCCACTGCTGCTGGTTGCCGTCGTTGCGGGTCCACTGGGTGATGCGGGCGCCGTCGTTCGTGGCGAGGTTGTAGACGTCCAGCGCCTTGCCGCTGTTGCGGTTGACCAGCACGTACCACGCGTTCGTGTCGACGCTCGCCGCCGACGCGGGCGCCGCGCCGAGCGCCGCCAGCAACCCGCCGAGCAGCACGGCGACGACGGCGGCGGCACCGGCCGCGTAACGCCTGCGCGCTCTCGGGGCGGTGGTGGGTGGGTGTTGACCGATCCCGGCCATGGGCGCTCCTCTTCGTCGAGGGTGGTCCTGCTGGTTTGTTAGCGCTAACAATCCGCGTCGCGGTCTCCGGTCGTGAATGAGCCGTATTGGAGTTGCGGCATTGCCGCTGCGGCGCGTGCCGCGCTCATCTGAGGGTGTCCGATGAGGCACGGCCGGTCAAGACGTGACGAAAAAGTTTCGCACGGGAACGCGCGGGAACGGCCGCGCCGCAATGCGGGACTGCTAAAAGCGGCGGAAATACTTTTAGCAGTCCCGGGTTCCTTCAGTCCAGCAGGTCCAGGTCCTTCGGCGTGAGCGCGGTCGACCGCACGAGTTCCCGGAGCAGGTTGTCGTTCAGGGTGTTGCCGACGGGTTCGCCGACCTCCTCGCGGGTCAGGCCCGGCACCCCCCGGCGGGACAGGCGGTCGCGCACGACGCCGACCCGGTGCTCCAGCTTCTTCGCGGTCCACCCCGCGGCGGGCTGGAGCGCGGCGAGGTGGAGGGCCGCCTCCTTCCACGTCAGCGGTTTGGGGTTGGGCTCGCGCAGCAGGTAGTTCCGGCCGAGGGCGACGAGCATCAGCTTCTCGTCCGGGGTGAGCGCGTACGACCGGGGAGGGTCGGTGTCGGCGTCGTGGCGGGAGCGGGGCTGGTCGCCGGCGCCGGCGACGTAGATCTCCAGCAGGTGCTCCCGGTCCTGCGAGCCGGGCACGTGCAGCGGCGTGTACCCCTCGGCCAGCGGGATCGCGCCGTCGTCGGCGAACAGCCACTGCGACCGGGGCAGGCGGATCGGCCTGCGGCCCGTGTTGCGCAGCCACCACCGGCCCCGGCGGTGGGTCAGCTCGCCGTGCCTGCGGCTGACCTGCTGGTCGTCCTCGCCGACGCAGACGTGCACCAGTGGACGGTTCCGTCCGAAGTAGACTGTTCGGCCGTCACGGGGCCCGACCGCGTAACCGCCGCCGAGGGCGAGCGCGTGCACGGACCCCGGCACGGCGCGCGCGACGCCGTGGGTCAGGCTGTCGTGCCCCTTGGGCAGCAGGAGACCGCCCGAGTACTCCAATTTCGGCTCCATCCACCGACCTCCTCACCTGTGGCAGACCGCCTCGCGCAAGCTCTCGGCGTCGCTCTCGTAGACCTGCTCCCCGCCGTTGGTGGCGCGCACCACGAAGCAGTACTTGCGGCCGGGTTCGACGTCCAACGTCATCGTGCGGTTGAACCCCGCGGACTTCGTCCGGGCCGACGCGCCCTCGACCCAGTAGCGGACGGCGAAGTACAGCCGGTCGTCCGTCGCCGTCCAGCTGAGCGAGACCTTGTCGCCCAGGTCGGTCGGCTCGTCCAGCTCCACCACCACCGGCCCCTCCTCGTCCGCGATCGGCGGCAGGGACTCCTCCGGCGCCGGCGGCGTGGGGCGCGGCCACAGCACGACCGCCAGCGCGACGGCCGGCACCGCCGCCAGCGCCACCGCCGCGTACCGGCGCCACCGCCGCGCGGGCCCGGCCGGCGGCGCGCCGACCGCCGTGGCCGCCACCGGCGCCGACCGCCGTTCCGGGTCGGGCGCCAGCATCCGGCCGATGGCCGTGGACAGCGCGACCGGGACGTCCGGCCGGCTGACCGCGGGCACCGGGTCGCCGAGCACGCGCAGGATCCGCTCGCCGGTCAGCTCCCCGATCCGGCTCGGGTGCGGCGACCTCCCGGTCAGCGCGAAGTGCAGCACCGCGCCGAGGCCGTACACGTCGGTCGCCGCCTCGACCACGCCGGTGCGCAGCGTCTCCGGCGACACCCACTCGATGCCGGCCAGCGGGTCGCGCCGGAACTCCTGCCGCTGCGCGACGCCGAAATCCGCCAGCACGGCCTCGCCGTTCGCGCGGAACAGCACGTTGGCCGGGGTGATCCCGCCGTGCAGCACGCCGACCTCGTGCGCGGCGGCCAGCGCTCGCGCCAGGGACCAGCACAGCGCGGCCACTTCCTCCGACGGCAGCGGCCCCTCCCGCCGCACGCGGTTCTCCAGCGAGTCGGCGCACAGCTCCATCCGGAAGGCGTGCTTGCTGCCGTCGACCAGCTCGACGCCGTCCAGCGGCAGCAGCGGCGCGGACAGCCCGGCGAGCTTGACCCGTTCCCGCTCGACCGTCGCGAGCGTCTGCCGGTCGAACCTGCCGGGGAACACCTTCAGCGCGACGCCGTCGACGGCGTAGACCTCGGCGACCGGGCCGGTGCCCACCAGGTGGCTCATCGGATCGCGAACGCCGCTCTGACCCGCGCGCCGAGCGACCGCCCGGCGAGCGCGCCCCGGATCTCCGCCACGGCCTGCCACGCGGCCGTCACCGTGCCCTCGTCCGCCCCGGCGCCCGACCACAGCGCCGTGTCCAGGTGGACCGCCAGGCGGTGCAGGCTGTCCACGACCGGTCCGCCGGAGGCGGCGGCGAGGTCGCGGGCGGTCATGCCGGGCGTGACCCGGGCGCCGTGCGCGCGCAGCAGGTCGCGGGCCTCCCACCAGGCGCCGACCACGGCGCGGGCGCCGGTGAGCCGCCTGCGGCGCGCGGTCCGGACGAGCTTCGCGACCGGGATGCCGAGCAGCACCAGCACGAACAGCGCGAACAGGCCCGCCAGGCCCCACAGCACCGGCTTCCAGACCTCCGCCCAGGCGACTCCCCCGTCCTCCGGTTCGACCACCGGCACGGGCGGGTCGGGCAGCTCCTCGTCCGGCGGCGGCAACTCGGCGCGGGCCTTCGCCATGACCTCGGCCAGCCCGGTCGCCGCCGGGCCGGCGCCGCTCGCCGTGCCGGCCGGGTCGAGCGGCACCCAGCCGACGCCCTCCACCGCGACCTCGGGCCAGGCGAGCACGTCCCCGTTGCGCACCACCGCCTCGCCGTCCCCCTGCTCCCGGGGCGCGCGGAACCCGACGGCCAGCCGGGCCGGGATGCCGACGATCCGGGCGAGGACCACGTAGGACGCGGCGAACTGCTCGCTCGTGCCCCGCTTGGTCTCCACGAGGAACTCGCGCAGCTGCGGCCAGCCGCTCCCGGTCGGCAGCTCCGAGCCGGTCGCGACCCGGTAGTTGTCGCTGAGGTACTGCTCCAGCACCAGCGCCGTCCGGAACGTCGGCCGCGCGTCCCTGGTGGCGGTCCTCGCCAGGGCGGCGATCTCGTCGCGGACGGTGCCGAGGTCGCCGGGCGGGATGTCGGACGACACCGCGGCGTCGGCGAGGCCGGAGAGGTCGCCGGACGGCTCCAGCCACCGCAGCTCGTACTCCACCCGGCCGCCCCGTTCCGGCAGCAGCAGCGTGCCGGCGTCCTGGTCGACGAAGGGCCGCACCGCGCCCCTCACCGAGGTGGGCACGGCCTGGCTCGGCAGCCACCGCGATCCGCCCGGGACCGCCACGCGCGCGGAGCGCGGCGTCGTCGGCACGGTCACCCCGGCCGGCGGCGCGATCTCCGCGCCCAGCCTGCGGTACCGGTCGCCCGCCGTCCACGCGACACCGTCGAAGCCGTCCAGCACCACCAGCCGCCAGCGGTCCACCGGGGCGTCGCTGGTGTACCGGAACACCTCCTCGTCCGGGTCCGCCAACCGCGCCGCGACCTCGGCCAGCGGGCTGACCTCCCGCGGCAGCGGGAGCTGGGCGAACTGGTTCTGCCGCACCGAGTACGCGGGTCCCGTCGGCACGACCAGGGTGGCGACCCCGGCCACGACGCCCAAGGCGACCGTCAGCGCGACCGCGGACCGCGCCGGCGAGAAGAACAACCCAGCGACGGCGACCCCGTAGGCGAACGCCACCAGCACCGCCACCGCGCCCGACACCGCGATGAAGGTCTGGCTCAGCAGGAGCAGCGCCAGGCTCGGCAGCACGGCCGCGGCGGGCCGGCGCAGCAGCTCGACCCCCGCCAGGGCCGCGAGGAGCACCAGCAGCGGCACGAACAGCAGCAGGTCCGCCTCCGGCCGCACCGGCCAGGTCGACTGGAGGGTGAGCTGCCAGGAGTCGGTCACCCCGGCGACCAGCCGCGTCACGCTCTCCGGCGTCGGCAGGCCGCTCCGGGTGGTGTCGAACAGCTGCAGCTCGACCAGCGCGAGCGCGCCCGCGAGCAGCCCGAGCAGGGGCCGCCACGGCCGCAGCGCGGGCACCCGGAGGCACAGCTCGAACACCGCGTAGCAGGCCACGACGACGGCGGCGACCGGCAGCACCAGCGCCCACGGCCCGAACACCGGGGCGAACAGCAGACCCGGCACGGCGGTGGCGAGCAGCAGCCAGGCCGCGTGGACCCTGGTCAGGCGATCACCGGTCATGCGATCACCGTCTGCCACTGGCGGATCGCGTCCACGGCGTTCGCCGTCCGCAGCACCCGCACCCCCGGCACCCCCGGCGCGGCGCCGGGCAGCCCGACCACCAGGATCACGTCCCCGTACCGCGGCCGCACGCCGACGAGCGACGCGCGGTCACCCGGCGAGACGGTCGCGGAGGAGGAGATCACGACGAGCGTGCCGCCGCCCGCGCGCGCCAGCGCCCCGGGCACGAGCGGCAGGCCCGCCTCCTCGGTGCGCGCCACGACGCACAGCTCCTCCAGGTACCGGTGGACCGCGTCCCACCCCGAGGACGTGACGACGTCGACACCGCCCGGCGTCACCAGCCGGCACCGGTGGTCGGCCTCGGCGGCGGCGACGACCAGGGACGCCGCGAGTTCGACCGCCTCCTCGAACTCCGGCGCGGCCATCTCGCGCCGGTCGTCCAGCAGCACGGTGAACTGCGGCTGGTGCGGGTCCGCGTAGTCGCGGATCATCAGCTGCCCGGTCCGGGCCGTCGCCTTCCAGTGCAGGTGGCGGACCTCGTCCCCGGGCACGTAGGGGCGCACCTCGCGGATGTCGAGCGAGCCCCGCGGCGAGGTCTCGGTGGCCTCGCCCTCGTGGTGGTGCAGCGGGAGCCCGCCGGTGACGGCGCCGACCGGGTGCGTCTTCGGGTACACCCACAGCGTCGCCGTCCCGCCCAGGGACAGCTCGGACCGGCCGAGGCCGAGCGCGTCGGTGCGGAACAGGGTCAGCGGGCCGACCTGGTGCCTGCCCCGCCGCCCGGTCGGCAGCTCGTTCAGGTAGGGCTGTTCCGCGCCGGCCGCGAGCGGCCGGACCGCGACGGTCACCCGGTCCTCGCCGACCCGGTCGACCGCGGTGAAGCCGCCCTGCCGGCGCGTGCCGGGGTTGTGGACGCGGAGCGTGATCACGGCTCGGCCGTCCCGCTCGACCCGGTCGGGGAACAGCTCGCGGATCACCTCCACCCGCGGCTTCCGCCCCGCGACGCCGATCGCGGCGACCACCGCGCCGAGCGCGATCGCGCCCAGCGCGACGAGCAGCGGGTACCCCGCGACCAGGCCGAGCGCGAGGAGCGCGACGGCGGCCGCGAGGGTGCCCGCGCCACGTCCGGTCAGCCGCATGGTCAGACCCCCGGGGCGTGCGCGATCGGGACCGGGACCTCGGCCAGCAGGTCGGTCACGATGCCCTCGGCCTTGCGCTGCCGCAGTTCCGCGTCCGGCTTGAGGATCAGCCGGTGGTCGAGCACCGGGTGCGCGACCTCCTTGACGTCGTCGATCGTCACGAACGAGCGCCCGTACGTCGCCGCGAGCGCCTGCGCCGCGCTGACGAGCGCGATGGTGCCGCGCGGGCTCGCGCCGTACCGGACCTCCGAGTGCTGCCGGGTGGCGGAGGTGATGCTCGTCGCGTAGTCGATCACCGCGCGTTCGAGCCGGACGGCGCGCACCGCCGAGATGACGCCCCGCAGCGTCGGGACGTCCACCACGGCCTCCAGCTCGTCCGGGTCGACCCCGGCCCGGTTGCTCATGACCACCAGCGCCTCGGACGCCCGGTCCGGGTACCCCATCCGCAGCCGCATCAGGAACCGGTCCAGCTGCGCCTCCGGCAGCCGGTACGTGCCCGCCATCTCGATCGGGTTCTGGGTGGCGATCACCAGGAACGGCCTCGGCACCTCGTGGCACACCGCGTCGACCGTGACCCGCTGCTCCGACATCACCTCCAGCAGCGCCGACTGGGTCTTCGGCGTGCCGCGGTTGATCTCGTCGGCCAGCACCACGTTCGCGAACACGCTGCCCGGGTGGAACGCGAACTTCTCCTCGCTCTGGTGGTAGACCTGCACCCCGGTGATGTCGCCGGGCAGCAGGTCCGGCGTGAACTGGATCCGGTTCCAGGTGCCGCCGATGCTGTGCGCCAGGCACCGGGCGAGCGTGGTCTTGCCCAGGCCGGGGACGTCCTCGATGAGCAGGTGCCCCTCGCTGAACAGCGCGGCCACGGCCAGCCGGACGACCTGCGGCTTCCCCCGGACGACCTTCTGGACGTTCGCCGCGATCAGCTCGTATACCTGACCGGGAGTCAGCGCCACGATTTTCCTCTCCATGTGTGTGCTCACCAGGTGTACGGGTCCGACTGGATCCGGATGCCGTTCCAGGTCGTCTCGACCCAGACCTGTTCGCCGGGGCCGGTGTAGGCGAACGCCTGGAACGTGGCGTACCCGTTGGCGTCGGTGTCCGCTCCGTGCCCGGGGTTCTCGTACCCGTCGTTGTCGTTGTTGTACGGCTTGACCTCGTAGCGGGTGTTGGGATCGAACCCGATCATGACGACGCGCATCCATGCGCAGTCGTCTTTGTCGCCGCAGTATTGCTCGGTCTCGTCACCCTTGGTCACCGTGATCCGCGGCTGGGGTGCGGCCTCGTGGGTGACCGACGCGGGCACGCCGTTGAGGGGCTGCCCGTCCGGGGCCCTGGTCACCGCGACCACCGTGAAGGTGATGGCCTGGTACGCCGACACCTGCGGGTACACGGCCTGGGTCGCGCTCACCTGCTGCGGGTTCAGGCCGGTGGCGGTGACCTGGTAGTACAGCAGCGTGCCGCCGTTGAGCGCCGGCGGCGCCCAGGTCAGCGTGACGTCCCGGGTCGGCCGGTCGTCCACGTCGTAGTTCGCCTGGAGGTTGACCGGCGCACCGGCCGGTGAGACCGGCGCGGTCGGCGTGACGGGGCCGGACGACGAGCCGGGGCCCGTGCCCGCCTGGTTCACCGCGGCCACGGTGAAGGTGTAGCTCACGCCGTTGGCCAGGCCGCCGACCAGGAACGCGCGGTCGCCGCCACCGGCCTGGGCGGAGCCGGTCTGGCCGTTGCCCCCCTGCCAGGACACCACGTACGCGGTGATCGGCGCGCGGTTGTCGGGCGCCGCGCCCCAGGTGACGTTGGCCGAGCCGTTGCCGGCCAGCGCGGCGACCGAGGGCGGTGCGCCGGGGCGGCCGGGTGGCACCGGGGGCGGGGTCGGGGGCGGCGCCGGGGGCGTCGTGGTCCGCGCCGGGGGCGTGGGGATCCCGGGCGGGGGCTCCGGCTGCCGGCGCTGGTCGGGGGAGGTGCGGGAGCCGGGCGGCGTCGACCGGTCGGGCGGCCTCGGGGCCGTCGTCCCGGTCGTCGGGGAGGGCCTCCGGGTCACGTCGACGTTCGTCACGCTGCCGTCGTCGGCGACCACCAGCACCTGCGTGCCGTCGGTGTCCTCGACGTAGACCCGCTCGTCCTCGCCGAGCGTCAGCCGCGGCTCGCCCGTCCTGTCCTTGAGCGGCTTCTCGTCCTTCTTCTCGCCGTCCGCGTCGTAGGTCAGCACGGTGCTCTTCCGCAGGTCCACCAGCGCGACGACCTCGTCGGTCGCCACCGGGCCGTCGTAGTCACCGGTGCCCAGCGCCACCGTGTCCACCTCGACCGGCGTGGTCCTGGTGTCCACCAGGACCAGGCTGCTCTGCCCCGCGCCCGGGTCGAGGATGGCCAGCCGGCCGTCCACGTCGCGGGGGGCGGGCCTGGCGTTGGGCGACAGCGGGACGTCGAGGGCGACGCCCTCGCCGAGCGCGTCGCCGTCGATCACGTGCAGCCTGCTCGTGAACAGGTCGAGGAACGCGGGCCGCCCGTCCACGACGGTCAGCGCGCCCGGGTGGTCCGGCGGCGCGGACACCGGGCAGCCGGAGACCTCGACCGCGTCCTTGGCCAGCGTGCAGATCTGCCCCTTGCCCGTGCGGTGGAACCACAGGGTGCCGTCCCCGGTGGCCACCGGGCTGCCGATCGGGCCGTCGGTGGGGATCGACGCGGCCGGGTCGCCGAGCCTGACGATGCGGCCGGTGTCGCGGTAGACCGCGTACGGCCCGCCGACGACCTGGATGCCCAGGGGGATCTCGTCCGAGGGCGGCTTGTCCGACCCCTTCGGCGACAGCGACTCCTTGTCGAACTCGGTGATCCGGTTCGGGCCGACGACCCAGCCGCCCTTGTCGCCCTGCAGCACCTGGCTGCCCACCTCGGCGTCGAGCGGGAACTCGGCGTCGAGGTTGCCCGTCGCGCCGTCGACGTGGAACACCATGCCCAGGACGGAGTTGTACATCCAGTGGCCGGTGTTGGCGAACCTCGCGGCCGACAGCGGCGGGGCCACCCCGGCCAGGACCGCCACCACGACGGCCACGCCCACGGCGGCGAGCAGGACGAACGGCTGGCTCGTACGGGCCGCCGAGCGTGTTCTGGTCACGGAGCGGGACGCTAGCGGTGGTCTCCGGGGACCGGTCCCCGAACGCCTCACCAGGCCTTTCACGACTCCACCAGGCGGAAGCTGTCGCGGATGCCGGCGATCAGCGGTTCGGCCGCCTCCCAGTGCTCCGCCAGCGTGTCCGGGTCTTTGGCGTACAACGAGAACGTCAGCTTGTAGAGCGCGCCGGAGGTCATGGCCCTCGTTCGCGTGCGGTAGTGGACAGGGCCGGCGCGGTAGGTGCACTCGAAGTCCGCCGACGAGGCGGTGCCGGCCAGTTCGATCTTGTGGTAGCCCGTGGTCTGCTGCCTCGTGCTCCGGTCTTCGTGCTCGGCCGTCAGCGAGTCGATCGCCGACGCGGCGGGCTTGCCGGTGTTCCGCTGCACCTCCACCTTCAGGGTGCCGACCTTCGGGTCGGTCCGCCTGCCCTCCCAGGCGACGGAGCTGAGCGCGCCGTCGATCGAGGAGGTGCGCGGCCACCCGGGCGGGATGCCGATCTCGAAGCCCAGTCGTTCCCGGTAGGGCTGGAGCTCGACGTCCGGGGCGTCGGCCGCGGCCGCCGAGGAGCCGGTGGTCGGCGACGCGGAGCCCCGGCCGCCCGGTGGCAGGTTCATCAGGACCACCGCCACCACCACGGCCAGGGACAGGGCGCCGATCGCGATCAGCGGCACCCGGGTCGACCGGGGCTCGGGCGACCAGGTCGGCGGCAGCGTGGGCGCGTCCGGCGTGACCGGTCCGGGCGCGGGCCGCGGCAGGAAGGGCGGCACCGCGGTGCGGGTGTTGGGCACGGTCCCGTGGGCGACGGTCTGCTCGCCGGCCGGGTTGACCACCTTGGTCGGGTACTCCAGCCGCACCCTGGTCCCGGGCGGCGTCGGCGACGGCATGGCCGCGATCTCGGTCAGCTTCTCGATCGCGGTCCTGGCCGTCATGCGCTCGGCGGGCTTCTTGCGGAGCAGCCCGTCGATCACCGGCGCCAACCGGCCGACCTTCGGGTCCGGCGCCGGCTCCCAGGACAGCACCGCGCCCAGCGTGGACTGGACGTCCCCGCGCGAGAACGGCGTCCGGCCGACGACCATGCCGTAGAGCATGATGCCGACCGACCACAGGTCGGCCGCCGGCAGCGCCTGGTCCCCCCGGATCCGCTCCGGGGAGATGTACTCCGGCACCCCGGGGAGCTGCCCGGTCGCGGTGAGCACCGAGTCGCCGTCGATCAGCGCGATCCCGAAGTCGGTGAGCACGACCCGGTCGTCGACGAGCATGACGTTGCCCGGCTTGACGTCCCGGTGCAGCACGCCGTTGCCGTGGGCGTAGTCGAGGGCCTCCAGGACCTGGACCCCGATCCGCGCGGCCCGGTCCACGGGCATCGGCCCGTCGGCTTGCAGGGCGTCGCCGAGCGAGCGCCCGTGCAGCAGCTCCATCACGATCAGCGGCAGCCCGCCCCCGTCCGTCACCACGTCGTAGACCGTGATGACGTTGGGGTGCTTGCTCAGCTTCGCGGCGGCTCGCGCCTCCCGCAGCGCGCGCCGCACCTCCGGGTCGTCCTCGCGGATCACCCTCCCCCTCGGTGGCACGATCTCCTTGATCGCCACCTCTCTGTCCAGGTATTCGTCGTGCGCGGACCAGACGATGCCCATTCCACCCCGACCGAGCGACCGTCGCAGGCGGTACCGCGCAGCGACCAGTCTCCCCTCTCCCTCAGTCACGACGGTAATATACCGACCACGCTCCGTTGCCGGATACCTTTCCGGCAGGTGCGAAAGGGTGAAGAGAACCGGGGCGCAGCATCCCGGAACACCGGCTCGGCACATTGCCGAGTTCGATTGACCTCGTGGATCGACCGAACTCCGCACGGGGTTCCGAGGTGGTCGGCGCGGTACCGACAAAGTCGATCGGACCCGGTAATGATCGAGCGGTTCCCGGGTTCCGCATTTCTGCACACCGGTGCGAAATGGTGAAGGAAGCTCGCGTAATCCCGCCGGGGCGGCGGGCGAGCGGGTCGCCCGGCCCGGACGTCGCGCGGCGGGCGACCGAGCCGCCCGGGCCCGGACGTCGCGCGGTGCCCGACCGGGAACCCCCGGCCGGGCACCGCGCCCGCGCCCGTCGCCCGGGACCGGCGACGATCACACCGGCGAACTTCAGGCGGTGACCGCCCCGAGGGGCGCCTCGGCGTCCAGCGCCTCGCGGACCTCCGCCGGCAGTTCCACCTGGAGGCCGTCCATGGCCTCGTCGAGCTGCGCCACGCTGCTCACGCCCAGCACCGGCATCACCGGGGTCTCGCCGCCCGCCATCCAGGCCAGGGCGAGCTGGTTGGCGGTGATGCCGAGCCGCTCGGCCTGGGCGCGCAGGTGCGCGAGGCGGCGCTCGTTGTCCTCGCCGCGGTACTCCGGCGCCAGTTCCTTGTCGGGCCGGGTCAGCGCGCCCTGGAGCAGCGGCGAGTAGCCCTGCACGACGATGCCGTGCTCCCGCGCGTGCGCCACCATCTCGTGGTCGAGCGGGCGCTGCGGGCGGATGTCGGCGGCCGGGTCGGGCCACAGGTAGGAGTGCCGCACCTGGATCACCCGCGGCGCGGCGGTGGCGCCGGACCCGTCCGCCTCGGCGAGGCCGGTGGCCTCGCGCAGCCGCGCGGGCGCCGAGTTGCTCGCGCCGAACACGCCCACGTGACCGTCGCGGATCAGGTCGGACAACGCCTGGAGCGACTCGGCCAGCGGGGTCTTCGGGTCGTCGGCGTGGGTGAGGTAGACGTCGATGCGGTCGGTGCCGAGCCGCTGCGCGCTCAGCTCGAACTGCTTGCGGATGACGGAGGGGGCGAGCCCTTCGGCGGACTCCGGGAACGGCCCGTCGAGCGGGTCGGGCAGGCAGCCGACCTTGCTGGTCAGCAGCACGTCCCCGCGCGACCCGGTGTCCGCGAGCCAGCGGCCGATCACCTGCTCGGACTCCTCGCCGGTGCCGCCCGGCGCCCAGAACGCGTAGCAGTTGGCGGTGTCGATCAGCCGGCCACCGCGCTCGGCGAACCTGTCCAGGATCGCCCGGGACGTGGCCTCGTCCACGGTGGTGCCGAAGTACATGGTGCCGAGCGCGACCCGGGTCTCTCGCAGCCGCGCTAAGACTTCGTCGCCGTAGGCGGTGGTGAGCATGGAGCTTCCTCTCGTAGGTGGATCCGTCGGTCCGGTCAGGTCGGGTCGAGGGTACGGCGGCGGGCGGTGAAGCTGCCGTAGGCGAAGGCGAGCACGTCGGCGGCGGCGAGGACGAGCCGGCTGGCCGCGGCCGCCGCGACCGCCTCGGGCGCGGGCAGCAGCGAGGCCAGCGAGACTGCCAGCAGCGCCTCCCGCACGCCGATGCCGTCCGGCACCACCACGACCAGGCTCGCCACCGACGTCGCCAGCGCGAAACCGCCCAGGCACGGCAGCAGCGCCGCCACCGGGTCGGCGCCCAGCGCGACGACCAGCAGCCACAGGTGAAGCCCGGTCACCACCCAGGACACCGCGCACAGCCACACCGAGCGGCGCAGCACGTCCGCCGGCACCTCGGCCAGGCGCCGCGCCAGCGCCGGCACCCGGCGCAGCAGCCGCACGGCCGTCGCCAGCAGCCACGGCATCACCAGCAGCGCCGCGAAGGCCAGGGCGGCCGCGCCCAGCGCCGTCCAGCCGCCGTGGGCGTAGCGCAGCAGCGTGGGCAGGCCCAGCGCCGCGCCGGTGGCCAGCGAGACGGCGGCGTACAGCCCGAAGGTCGCGGTGAAGTGGAAGACCGTGATCCCCGAGGACGCCGCCAGCCGGGTCTGCAGGACGATCGACCACATCACGCCCGGCACGTACTTGCCCAGGCTGCCCGCGGCGAACAGCCGCACCGCCGCCACCCGCCCCAGCGGCCGGGACAGGGCCTGGAGCGGCTCCCGCCAGGACAGCGCGGTCAGCCACAGCCCGACCACCGCCGCGACGAGGGCGGGCAGCAGCCACGGGCCGAGGCGCCCCAGCGCGGCGGCCGCGGCCTCGCGGTCGGCGGCCAGGGACCGCGCCAGGAAGGCCGCGCACAGCAGCACGACCAGGGCGGTGGTGGCGCGGCGCACCCCGGGGCGGCGCAGGAACGCGCCGAGCGCCGACGCGACGGCCAGGGCGCGTGCCCGTCGCGTCGGCGGGGCGGCCGTGCCGGCGCCGGTGCCGGCGGCGCCGGTGGTGGTGCCGTTCTCATGCGGCCCCCGTTCAC
>NZ_JBHWIE010000171.1:0-15744 GCF_042732085.1 Actinosynnema sp. NPDC059797 | reverse complement strand
CAACCGAGCGAAGGCAAGGACAATGACCCAGACCACGGAAGTCCCCGGCACCACCGGCAGGCTCCAGGGCAGGCGCATCGGCATCCTCATGGAGAGCGACTACGTCGAGGAGGAGATCGCCTACTACCGGATGCGGTTCGCCGAGGAGGGCGCCCAGGTCGAGCTGCTGACCCGGCTGTGGGGCAGCGACTCGCTGACCTTCACCGGGCACGAGCAGCGCGCGCCCATCGAGGTGAGCGGCGACCTGGAGAAGCTGGACTACGACGAGCTGTCGCGGCTGTCCGCGCTGATCGTGCCCTCGGGCATGGTGGCGGACCGGCTGCGCTACACCGACAACGTGAGCCGCCCCGCGCCCGCGGTCGAGGTGATGCGGCGGGCGTTCCGGCTGCCGAACCTGATCAAGGCGTTCTCCTGCCACGGCCTGCTGCTGCTGTCGTCGGTGCCCGAGCTGGTCCGCGACCGGCCGGTGACCTGCCACAACAACCTGGTCGGCGACGTGCGCAACATGGGCGCGGTCTACACCGGCCGCGACGTGGTGGTGGACGGCGACCTGGTCACCTCCCGCACCGTCGAGCAGTGCAACCTGCTGGCCCGCACGGTGATCGAGATGCTGGTGGCGAGGGGCAACGGTGGGCGCTGAGATTGCCTACTCGCACTCGGACACCACCGCGGGCCACGTCGAGTCGTTCCAGGGTCGCGACCTGCGGGTCCGCACGCTCGACGGCCGCACGGTCACCCTGCGCCTGACCGACACCACGGCCGCTCAGGTCGTCCGCAACCTCGGCGAGCCGTACCGGGACGCCACCGGTCGGCTCGCCGAGCTGTTGCGGCCGGGCCGGCTCGTGTTCGCGCACGGGCCGGTGTACCCGGACCCGGGCGGTCTCCGCTACCAGGCGGCGCAGCTGTTCCTGGTGGGCGACGAGACCGAGGAGCACGTGTTCGAGCGGCCCGGCTGGTGGGTCGACCAGCTGCGCGAGCTGGCCCGGTTCTACCGGCGCGCCCAGTTCGGCGCGGGCGAGGTCGACTACGCCGACTACCGCACCGAGATCAGGCTGGGCGGCGACAAGGGCGGCAGGCACGTCCAGGAGACCGACACGATCTCCCGCCTGGTCTACGGCATGGCGTCGGCGTACATGCTGACCGGCGACGAGGACTTCCTCACCGTCGCCGACCGCGGCTCGGAGTACCTGCGCGAGCACATGCGGTTCGTCGACACCGACCTGGGCGTCACCTACTGGTACCACGGCGTGGACGTGGACGGCGGCCGCGAGCGCAAGCTGTTCACCTCCGAGTTCGACGACGACTACCGCGCCATCCCCGCCTACGAGCAGATCTACGCGCTGGCCGGCCTGGTGCAGAACTACCGCGTCACCGGCGACCCGGCCACCAAGGCCGACATCGACGGCACGATGCGGCTGTTCGAGCGGTTCTTCGCCGACCCGGCGCGCGGCGGCTACTGGTCGCACGTCGACCCGGTGGACCTCAGCCCGCACTCGGCGTCGCTGGGCCGCAACCAGGCCCGCAAGAACTGGAACTCGGTCGGCGACCACGCGCCGGCGTACCTGTTCAACCTGTACCTGGCGACCGGCGACCAGCGGCACCTGGACATGTTGGAGCACACCTTCGACATGATCGTGGCGCACTTCCCCGACCGCGGCACGCCGTTCGTGCAGGAGCGCTTCCACGGCGACTGGACGCCGGACCGCACGTGGGGCTGGCAGCAGGACCGGGCGGTGGTCGGGCACAACCTCAAGATCGCCTGGAACCTGACCCGGATGAACGCCGCCCGCGCCAAGTACGACTACGCGCGCCTGGCCGAGACGCTGGCCCGCACCATGCCGGACGTGGGCCGCGACGGGCAGCGGGGCGGCTGGTACGACCTGGTGCAGCGGCAGCCGCCGCACGACTTCGTGTGGCACGACCGCAAGGCGTGGTGGCAGCAGGAGCAGGCGATCCTGGCCTACCTGGTGCTCGCCGGCCACCGGCGGTCGGACGAGTTCCTGGCGCACGGCCGGGAGGCGGCGGCGTTCTACAACGCGTTCTTCCTCGACCACGACGAGGGCGGCGTGTACTTCAACGTGCTCAACAACGGCATCCCGTACCTGGTGGGCACCGAGCGGCTCAAGGGCAGCCACTCCATGTCGATGTACCACGCGGCGGAGCTGTGCTACCTGGCCACCGTCTACACCGGGCTGCTGGTGCGCGGCGAGCCGCTGGACCTGTGGTTCAAGCCCCGCCCGGACGCGGACTTCCCGGACCGGCTGCTGCGGGTCGCGCCGGACGTGCTGCCCGCCGGCCGGGTGCGGCTGGACCGCGTGCTGGTGGACGGCGAGCCGTACCGGGACTTCGACCCCGCGGCGATGGCGGTGCGGCTGCCCGACAGCGCCTCGGCGGTGACCGTCCAGGCCCGGCTGGTCCCGGTGGAGGGGCGATGACCGCGGTGGACGGCCCGGCGACGGCGGAGCGGTGGGTCGACGGGTTCCGGGTGGCGCCCGCGCCGCCGCTGCCGCTGGGGTCGACCGCGACGCCGGACGGCATCGCGTTCGCGGTGTCCTCCGCCTCGGCGCGGCGCGTGTCGCTGGTGCTGCTGGACCCCGAGCACGGCGACGAGGTCGCCGAGCTGCCGTTCCCCGAGGACTTCCGGGTCGGCGACGTGTGGGCGATGACCGTGGTCGGCCTCGACCCGGACCTGGTGCACTACGGCTACCGCGTGGACGGCCGGGACGACCTGCTGCTCGACCCGCGCGCCCGGCGGCTGCCCGGCGGCGAGGTGTGGGGCGAGCGGCCCCGCTACCGGTCGGCGGTGGCGCGGCCGGACGGCTTCGACTGGGGCGACGACCGGCCGCCGCGGATCCCGGTCGAGGACCTGGTGGTCTACGAGCTGAACGTGCGCGGCTACACCCGGCACGCGTCGTCGGGGGTGGCCGCGCCCGGCACGTTCGCCGGCCTGCGCGAGAAGGTGCCCCACCTGCGGGAGCTGGGCGTCAACTGCGTCGAGCTGATGCCGGTGTTCGAGTTCGACGAGACCGACGTGCCCGGCGCCCCCGAGCGGCTCAACACCTGGGGCTACCACCCGGTGGGCTTCTTCGCGCCCAAGGCGTCCTACGGCTCGCCGCGCGAGTTCAAGGAGCTGGTGCGCGACCTGCACGCGGCGGGCATCGAGGTGGTGCTCGACGTGGTGTTCAACCACACCGGCGAGGGCGACCACCGCGGGCCGACGCAGTCGTTCCGGGGCCTGGACAACGAGGTGTACTACCTGCTGACCCCGGACGGCGACTACTACAACTTCAGCGGCACCGGGAACACGCTGAACTGCAACCACCCCGTGGTGCGCGAACTGGTCCTGGACAGCCTGCGGCACTGGGCGCTGGAGTACCGGGTGGACGGCTTCCGGTTCGACCTGGCCTCCGTGCTGTCCCGGGGCCGCGACGGCGGGCCGCTGCCGAACCCGCCGCTGCTGGAGGCGCTGGCGCACGACCCGGTGCTGGCCGACCGCAAGCTGATCGCCGAGGCGTGGGACGCGGGCGGGCTGTACCAGGTCGGGTCGTTCCCCGCCTACGGCCGGTGGATGGAGTGGAACGGGCGCTACCGCGACGCGCTGCGCCGGTTCCTGGTCGCGCGGCCGGGCAGCGCGGGCGAGCTGGCGGGCGGGCTGATCGGCTCGCCCGACCTGTACGCCGGTCGCGGCCCGGGCGCGTCGGTGAACTTCGTGACCTGCCACGACGGGTTCACGCTGGCCGACCTGGTGTCCTACGACCACAAGCACAACGAGGCCAACGGCGAGGACAACCGGGACGGCAACGACGCCAACGAGAGCTGGAACTGCGGCGTCGAGGGGCCGACGGACGACCCGGACGTGCTGGCGCTGCGGCGGCGGCAGGCGCGCAACGCGCTGGCGCTGCTGATGGTGAGCAACGGCGTGCCGATGCTGCTCGCCGGCGACGAGTTCGGCCGCACCCAGCGGGGCAACAACAACGCCTACTGCCAGGACAACGACATCACCTGGGTGGACTGGGAGCTGGCCGGGCGCAACCGGGACCTGGTCGCGTTCGTGCGGTCGCTGACCGCGCTGCGCGCCCGCCACCCGGTGCTGCGGCGGGCCGCGCACCCCGGTGGCGAGCCGGTGCCCGGGTGGCAGTACCCGGCGGTGAGCTGGCACGGCGCGCGGCCGTTCGAACCCGACTGGTCGGCGGACTCGCGGCTGGTGGCCGTGCTGCTGCACGAGGAGGGCGTGGACTCGGTGTTCGTGGTGGCGAACACCGACCTGGCGGCGGCGGAGGTGGTGCTGCCGGCGGCGCCCGCGGGCACGGAGTGGCACGTGGCCGTGGACACCGCCACCGGCAGGTCCGGCGAGGGCGGCGGGCGGGAGGCGCTCGTGGTGGCCGGCAAGTCCGTCGTCGTGGTGGAGGCGCTGCCCAGCGGTGGGCAGGGGAGTTGAGGAGGAACAGCGGTGAGCTTCGAGGCGTACCTGGGGTTCAACGGCCGCACCGGCACCGTCTACCTGACCGGTGAGCTGGACGCGGGCACCGCGCCGGTGTTCCGGTCGCTGGTGGAGCAGGCCGCGCAGCGGCCGCTGGACCGGCTGGTGCTGGACCTGACGGGGTTGGCGACGATGTCCTCGGCGGGCGTGCGGTCCCTGGCGTTCGCCCAGCAGCAGTTGCCGCCGTCCGCGGCGATCATCGTCGTGGGCGCGAGCCCGGAGGTGGTCGAGGTGATTCGGCTGGCCGGGTTCGACCAGGCGGTGACGATCGCCCAACGGGCGGCGTGATCGAAATGGCCTGAGGGCCGCTTGGGAAATCATTCACAAAGGCGCGGGCGCGCCGGCGAACCACCACCCGGTTATATCGGTTGAACGTCAACTGTTTACCAACATGTGGTTATGTCGGCGCGCCCCGCCGGTTGAATGCCCAGCTCACCGCGAACGCGCCGGAGCGGGATTCCACGCCGCAGGGCACGCGAGGGCATTGCGGTTGAACGATCAACTATATAACGCTGCGTGCAAGCGAAGGTGACCGGTTTCCACCCGGATGTACGAAGTGCTCGTCCACCGTCTGGCCGTGTCGACCCGCTACTGAGGGTGATCAAGCGATCCGCGCGAGACGCTCCCCGGAACTGCCTTCTTCCTGTTGGAGCGGACGCGGATAGCGAACGCGGACCCGTCTCACAATGCCCTCCTCTACGGAGGGTGATCATGCTCGGAGCGCTGGATAAGTATTCCACGATAGCGCTTGCGTTTCGGACCTCACGAGATCGTCCCGGCTTGGCCCGGAGTGACTTGCCGGACGCGTTGCCCATATGGAGTATCGATTGAGTACGACATGTGACAGTTTCGGGGGTCAACGGTGGTCGAGGACAGTCTTCGCACTGCTCTTTCGCTTGCCAAGAATGATGAGGTGACACACTTCGCGCAAGACAAGTTCAGCTCCCTTCCGCGCTCTGACCAGCGCCGATGGGCTGAGGTCTACCTCAGGGGGCTGCTACTTGGGCGTGGTCGGAAGTCTGTCCGCAGAATAGCTGAGGAGGTACTCGAATTACCTGTTTCGCAATCGCTCCAGCAATTCATCAATCAAAGTCCCTGGGACTGGCGGGAAGTACGGTCCCGAATTGCGGGTGAGGTTGAGGAGCTGCTGTCCCCGAGGGCCTGGGTAATTGCCGACACGACGATCCCGAAAAGGGGGGAGCACTCGGTCGGCGTGGAACGCAGGTTCGTCCCGAGCGAGGGGCGCGCGATCAATTGCCAGCTCGGCACCGGGCTTTTCCTGGCCGCGGAGGCGGCGAGCATCCCGGTGAACTGGCGGATCCAGCTGACCAGGCGGTGGATCGACGACGACCGCCGTCGCAACCGGGCGTACATCCCCGACTCGGTCGAGGCGCTGCCGGAGTGGCGGTACGCGCTGGACCTGGTCGAGGAGGTGGGGGAGTGGGGCATCCCCCGCGCGCCCGTGGTCGGCGACCTGCGGCACACGCCGGGCGCGCACCGGCTGATGGCGAAGCTCGCCGAACTGGGGGCCGACTTCGTCTTCGAGGTGCCGGACACCTTCGAGCTGGTGCCGGGGCCGCACCTCGCCGCCGTCCGCAGCGGTTTCGGCCCGCAGCGGGGACCGAACCTGGTCCGGGCGCGCGACTGCCTGCGGGGCGCGGACATCAAGCACCGGCAGGTCGTCACCTGGGCGCCGGGCGTGGACGGCAAGCACCGGGCCACGCAGGCGGTGTCGGTGCCGGTGCGGTTGCCGGTCGACCCGGGTCGGCGCGGCGGGCCCGCGCTCCAACTGGTCGGCACCTCGCGGCAGGGAGGCCGCGTGAAGCTGTGGCTGACCAACCGCACCGACCTCCGCGCGGCGGAGGTCATCTCACTGGGGGCACTCGTCGATCGCACCGCGTGCGACCTGCTGGACCTGCGGGCGCACTACGGGCTGCTGGACTTCGAAGGCCGGTCGTACCGGGGGTGGCACCACCACATGACGCTCGTTTCCGCGGCGTACACGTTCGCCAAGCGCAGCGCGGTGCTGGGCCAACGGGAACGGCAACTGTCCTGATCGGCGCGCATGCCTCAACGGCGAGGCATGCGCGCCGCGCGGGAGGTCGGGGCGGGGGCGCCCCGGTGCTCAGGACGCGCGGACGAGCAGGTGGGCCTGGTGGAACCGCTCGCCGTCGAGGGGTTCGCGCCGCAGGCGGGCGACCTCCGCGAAACCGGCCCCGCGCAGCAGGTCCGCGAGGCCGTCGACCGACCACCGGTAGGCGGGCGCGACCTTGTGGTCGAACTCGCGGGGCAGCGGGTCGTCGCCGGCGTAGAAGCCGAGCAGCAGGTGGCCGCCGGGCGCCAGCACGCGCCGGAACTCGGCGAACACGGCCGGCACCCGCGGCGGCGGGGTGTGGATGACGGAGTAGGACGCGAGGATGCCGCCGAGGGCGCCGCCGGCGAGGTCCAGGTCGGTCATGGTCCCCTCGTCGAACCGCAGGTGCGGGTGCGCCCGGCGGGCCAGGGCGACCATCGCGGGGGACAGGTCGACGCCGAAGGCGGTCAACCCCAGGTCGTGCAGGTGCGCGGTCAGGTGGCCGGGGCCGCAGCCGACGTCGGCGACCGGTCCGGCGCCGTGGTCCCGGACGAGTTCGGCGAACGCGGCCAGCAGCCCGCGCTCCAGCGGCCTGGTGTCGAGCACGTCGCCGAACATCTCGGCGTAGAGGGTCGCGACGGCGTCGTAGGCGGCCCCGGTGTCGCGCGGTCCGGTCACGGCGGTCGGTTCGGTCACGGTGCGAACCTAGCCCGGCGGTGAGCCGACCGGACCGGCCGCCCGGCTCAGGCGCGGGTCTCCCGCGTCCGCCACAGCACCAGCACGAAGTACGGCGTGCCCAGCAGCGCGATCACCAGCCCCGCCGGCACCTGCGCCGGCGCGATCACGGTGCGCCCGATCGTGTCGGCGAGGCTCACCAGCACCGCGCCGACGGCCATCGCCACCGGGATCACCCGCCGGTTCCGCCCGCCGACCAGGGAACGCGCCAGGTGCGGCGCGACCAGGCCCACGAACGCCACCACGCCGATCGCCGACACAGCCGTCGCCGCCAGCGCGCCCGCCGCCGCCAGCACGACCAGCCGCGACCGCTCCACCCGCATCCCCAGCACCCGCGGGGTGTCCTCGTCCAGGCCGTGCAGGTCCAGCTCGCGGTGCCGCGCCCACAGCAGCGGCGCCAGCAGCACCAGCGCCAGCGCGGTCGGCACGACCTGCTCCAGCGTCCGCCCGTAGGTGGAGCCGGACAGCCACGTCAGCGCCTTCGCGGTGTTCCACGGGTCCGACGTCACGATCAGCAGCGTGATCAGCGCCATGCCGCCGGACCACGACGCGATGCCGATGACCACCAGCCGGTCCGAGTCCAGCCCCGACCGCCACGCCAGGCCGTAGACCAGGGCGAACGCCAGCACCGCCCCGACACCGGCGGCGCCCGCGACCGCCCACGCGCCGGCCACCGGCACGAGCGTGATCAACGTGATCGCGCCCAGCCCGGCGCCCGCGGTGATGCCCAGCAGGCCCGGTTCGGCCAGCGGGTTGCGGCTCACCGCCTGGATGCCGCAGCCGGACGCGGCCAGCGCCGCGCCCGCGGCCAGCGCCGCCAGCACCCGGGGCAGCCGCTGGTCCAGCACGAACGTCAGCGCGGTGCCGGTGCGCCCGGACACCCAGTTCGCCAGGTCGCCCAGCAGCACCACCCGGTCGCCGAGCATCAGGCCCGCCACCGGCGCGGCCACCAGCAGCACCGCGAGCACCGCGCCGGTGGTCGCCAGCCGCCGCCGCGTCCCGGCCGGCCCGACCCGCCCGGCGGGTGCCTGCCGCGGCGTGCCGCTCGACCGGCTCCGCCGCGCCAGCCACACCAGCACGGCCGCGCCGAGCACCGTGGTCATCACGCCGGTCGGCACCCGCACCGCCGCGGCCGAACCCATGACCGCCCGCAGCAGCACGTCCGAGCCGAGCACGATCAGCACGCCGACCAGGCCGGACACGGGCAGCAGCAGCCGGTGCCTGCCCAGTCCGGGCACGTGCGGCGCGAGCAGCCGCGTGATCACCGGCGCGCTCAGCCCGACGAAGCCGACGGGCCCGGCCACGTTCACCGCGGCGGCGGTCAGCGCCACGGTCAGCAGCACCGCGCCGACCCGCGTCCGCCGCACCTTCAACCCGAGCACGGTCGCGTTGTCGTCGCCCAGCGCGAGGACGTCCAGCGACCGGCCCATGAACACCAGCGCCACCACCGCGACCAGCACGACCGGCGCCATCTGCCCGGTGGTGCGCAGGTCGCTGACCGACAGCGACCCGCTGCCCCAGGCGAACAGGCCGGTCGTCTCCTGCTCGAACAGGATCAGGAACAGCATCGCCAGCGACTGGAGCGCCAGCGCCACCGCCGAACCCACCAGCACCAGCCGCGGGCTCGTCGACCCGCCGCCGGACAGCCCCAGCACGACCACCGCCGCGGCGAGCCCGCCCGCGAACGCCGTCGCGCCGGTGAGCAGCGCGGGCAGGCCCACCCCGAACGCCGCGACGACCACCACGGCCAGGTGCGCGCCCGCGTTCACGGCGAGCGTGTCCGGGGACGCCAGCGGGTTGCGGGCCACCGACTGCATCCCCGCGCCCGCGACGCCGAGGGCGACGCCGAGCAGCAGGGCGGTCAGCAGGCGGGGGACGCGCGAACCCTCCAGCACCGCGAGGGTCTGCGCGTCGCCGTCGCCCACCAGGGCGGCCAGCACGTCGAGCACGCCGGTGTCGGCGGTGCCCTGGGTGAGGTGGACGGCGGAGAGCACGGCGATGGCCGCCACGATCCCCGCCGTCACGGCGGTGGCGCGGAACATCAGGCGGTGACGGCCTTCACGAACTGCTCGGCGACGCGCACGACGGACTTGGGCCCGCCGAAGGTCCACGTGCCGGCCTCCAGCTTGACGACCTTGCCCGAGGTCACGAACGGCAGCCGCTGCCACACGGGGTTCTGCGCGAGGCCGGTGGTGAACACGTCGTCCTCGGAGGCGCTGTAGAACAGCACGGTCTTCGGGTCGGTGATCGCGGTCATGCCCTCGACGTCGGTCGAGCCCAGGCCCCACTGCGGGTCGACCTCGCCGGTCCAGGCGTTGACCAGGCCGAGCGCCTCGGCGGTGTCGGAGACCAGCGAGCCCTTGCCGAACGGGCGGATGGTGACGGTGCTGCCCTCCAGCCAGCCGTCGGCCATGACGAACGGCGTGCCGGCCGCGCCCTTGTCGGCGACGGCCTTCTTGCCGTCGGCCAGCGCCTGGTCCATCTCGTCGAGCAGGGTGTCGGCCTCGGTGGTCTTGCCGACGGCCTGGGCGACCAGGTTCAGGTCCTCGCGCAGGCGGTCGAAGTTGCGGCTCGCGTCGCTGGCCTTGGTGACGACCACCGGGACGTACTGCTCCAGCCGCTCCGCGAGCGTGGTGTCCCGGCCCTGGGCCATGATCACCACGTCGGGGTCGAGGGCGACGATCGAGTCGACGCTCGGCTCGTTGCGGGTGCCGACGTCCTTGACGCTCCCGTCCAGCGGGGTGGCCTTGTCCCAGGCCTGGTAGCCGGCGACGTCGGCGACGCCCACGGGCATCACGCCCAGCGAGGCGACCATCTCGGCCTCGGCCCACTCCAGCGCCACGACCTTCTGCGCGGGCGCGTCGAGCTTGACCTCCTTGCCGCGCACGTCGGTCAGGGTGACCGGGCCGCCGGCGCCCTCCGAGGCCGTGGTGGCGGTCGTCGTCGGGGTCTCCGTGGTGCCGCAGGCGGACAGCAGCACGGCCGCCGCGACGAGGGCAGGGGTCGACCAGCGCATGGCTAGCACCTCTCGCTTGTTCCGGGGTTCGGGGTTTCTCGGGGTCAGCTGACGGGCCGGCGCGCGTGCCTGCCCAGCGGGCGGCAGTGGATCGCACCGGTCACCGGGTCGTCGGCGACGTGCACGGTGACGCCGTAGGCGCGGGAGAGGTGGTCGCCGGTCAGCACGTCGCGCACCGCGCCGGCCGCGACGACCCGGCCCTCGGACAGCAGGACCACCTCGTCGGCGACGATCGCGGCGTGGTCGAGGTCGTGGAGCACGACGCCGACCGCCACGTCGTGGTCGTCGGCGAGGTCGCGCACCACGTCCAGGACCTCGACCTGGTAGCGCAGGTCCAGGTGGTTGGTCGGCTCGTCGAGCAGCAGCACGGAGGTCTGCTGGGCCAGGCAGGACGCCAGCCACACGCGCTGCAGCTCGCCGCCGGACAGCTCGTCGACGCCCCGCTCGGCCATCGGCGCGACGCCCGTCAGCTCCATGGCGCGGGTGATGGCGGCGTTGCCCTCCAGGTCGACGCCGCGCCACCCCGCGCGGTAGGGGTGGCGGCCGTAGGAGACGACGTCGCGGACCGAGACGCCCGACGGGGTCGGCCGCTGCTGGGTGAGCAGGGTGACGGCGCGGGCGAACTCCTTGCCGGACAGGGCGGCGTGGCCCCAGACGGCGCGGTCGCGCACCGTGACCTGCCCGCCGCGCGGCTTGTGCAGGCGCGCCAGGGAGCGCAGCACGGTCGACTTGCCGGAGCCGTTCGGGCCGACCAGGGCGGTCACCGCGCCGGCGCGCAGGCGCAGCGAGACGCCTTCCACGACGGTGCGGTCGTGGTGCGCCAGGACCAGGTCCTCACCGGCGAGCAGCGCGTCTCCCTTGGGCATGAAGGGGAGCCTAACCTAAGCAGGCCCCTACCCCATATGGGCGTGATCTGCTGCACTTTTCCGGCGTCCGCGTAACGCGGCGGGCACGTCGTCCCTGGTCGGGGGCACCGACCCGTCACCGGTCGAAGTACCGCCGCGTGTCCGCCACCAGCGCGGCGCACACCGCCGCCGTCCGGTCCGCGTGGGACCGCCGCCTCGCGGGCTCCCAGGCGAACGTCCACGTGAACCGGCACCCGCCCGCCGCCGGCTCCACCAGGTGGTCCTCGCCGAACCGCCGGAACAGCGGCAGGTTCGCCGAGTCCGCCCGGAACGACTGCCGCCGCCCCTCCTCCCAGCGGAAGGCGCGCTCGTGCAACCGCAGCACGCCCAGCACGGACGCCAGGCGAACCGTGCCCACGCCGAACGGGCGGGGGGAGGTGTACTCCACCGTCAGCAACCGGCACCACCACAGGGGGTTGGTCGCCGTCAACCCGCGCCATACACGTTCGGGTGACACCGGCAGGTCCAGCACGTGGCTGCGGCGCTGCGGCGCCGTGGTGAGGAACTCCTGGTCAACCGGTTCGAGGCGCGGCATACCCCCAGTGTGCGACCTGTCCCGCCGGAGCACCGCGCCACGCGGGGTGCGGACACCACCGGCATCACCGAGTTGGGCTCGACGGGGGACGGGTGCGCTCGAACGTGTGGATCAACCCCCGGGGGTCTTGGCCGGGGCGCCCCCGCACTGGTTGCGTACCGGGGTACGCCACACCGACACGAGAGGCGCGTGCCGATGCAGCCGTTCCAGTTGCCGGAGTTCTACATGCCCCACCCGGCGCGGCTGAACCCCAACCTCGAACGCGCGCGCGTCCACACCAAGGCGTGGGCGTACGAGATGGACATGATCGACGTCCCGCAGCACGGCACCGTGATCTGGACCGAGCACGACCTCGACTCCCACGACTACGCCCTGCTCTGCGCCTACACCCACCCCGACGCGACACCGGACGACCTCGACCTGGTCACCGACTGGTACGTCTGGGTCTTCTACTTCGACGACCACTTCGTCGAGCTGTACAAGCGCAACCCCGACCTGGCGGGCGCCAAGGCGTACCTCGACCGGCTGCCGCTGTTCATGCCGGTCGAGGGGCCGATCACCGAGGAGCCGACCAACCCGGTCGAGAAGGGCCTCAAGGACCTCTGGGAGCGCACCGTCCCGGCCCACTCGGCCGACTGGCGGCTCCGGTTCGCCGACAACACCGAGCACCTGCTCGACGAGTCGATGTGGGAGCTGCTCAACATCTCCGAGGGCCGCCTGTCCAACCCGATCGAGTACGTCGAGATGCGCCGCAAGGTCGGCGGCGCGCCGTGGTCGGCGAACCTGGTCGAGCACGTCACCGGCATGGAGGTGCCCGCGCGCATCGCGCTGACCCGGCCGATGGGCGTGCTGCGCGACACCTTCGCCGACGCCGTCCACCTGCGCAACGACCTGTTCTCCTACGAGCGCGAGGTGCTCGACGAGGGCGAGCTGAGCAACGGCGTGCTGGTGCTGGAGAAGTTCCTCGACGTGCCCACGCAGGAGGCGGCCGAGGCGGTCAACGACCTGCTCACCTCCCGCCTGCACCAGTTCGAGCACACCGCGCTCACCGAGGTCCCGCTGCTGCTCGACGAGCACGGCATCGACCCGGCCGGGCGGCTCGCCGTGCTGGCGTACGTCAAGGGCCTCCAGGACTGGCAGTCCGGCGGCCACGAGTGGCACGCCCGCTCCAGCCGCTACATGAACGAGGGCGCGGTCACCACGCCGGTGCTGGGCGGGCCCACCGGCCTGGGCACCGCCGGCATCCGCTCGATCCTGGCCACCGCGCCCCAGCGGCTGCGCGGCTTCAGCCACGTGCCGTTCGAGCAGGTGCCGCCGCACCCGTGGCCGGACATGTACCTGCCCTACCCGGTGACGATCAACCCGCACTGGAAGGACTCGCTGGAGCACAACGTCGAGTGGTGCCGGGACGTGGGCGTCTACGACGACGTGCCGCGGGTCTGGACCGCGGAGAAGGTGCGCGGCTACGACTTCGCGCTGTGCTCGGCGGGCATCGACCCGGACGCCACCCGCGAGCAGCTCGACCTGTCCGCGGACTGGCTGGCCTGGGGCACCTACGGCGACGACTACTACCCGGTGGCGTTCGGCCGCACCCCCGACCTGTCCGCCGCCAAGGCCCTCAACGACCGCCTCAAGCAGCTCATGCCGGTGGCGGGCGAGGCGCCGATCACCCCGGTCAACCCACTGGAGCGCGGCCTGGCCGACCTGTGGCGCCGCACCGCGGACCCGATGCCCGTGCCCTACCGCGAGGACTTCAAGCGGGCCGTGTCGGTGATGATCGACGCGTGGCTGTGGGAACTGCACAACCACCACCTGAACCGCATCCCCGACCCGGTCGACTACGTGGAGATGCGCCGCGGCACGTTCGGCTCGGACATGACGAAGAGCCTGGCGAAGTTCGGCCACGGCAACACGGTGCCGCCGGAGGTCTACCGGACGCGGACCGTGCAGAGCATGGAGAACGCCGCCTCGGACTACGGGTGGATGATCAACGACCTGTTCTCCTACCGCAAGGAGGTCCAGTACGAGGGCGAGGTGCACAACCTCGTGCTGGTGGTGCGCAACTTCCTCGACGTCGACTTCGAGCGCGCCTACCAGGTGGTGCTCGACCTCCAGACCGCGCGGATGAAGCAGTTCGAGCACATCGTGGACGTCGAGCTGCCCACCCTGTTCGAGGAGTTCGACCTCGACCGGGGCGCCCGGGACACGCTGCTCGAGTACGCGGCCGAGCTGCAGGACTGGATGGCGGCCATCCTCGAGTGGCACCTCAAGACCTACCGCTACGGCCCGGAGGCGCTGGAGGAGCACAACCGGCCCCGGCCGCCCGTCGCGCTCCGGTCCCTGCTCGGCCCGACCGGGCTCGGCACGTCGTCCACCCGCCTGGCGGTGAACCTCACGTGACGTGAAGTCGAATGGGAATGGGAGAAATATGTACACCTATTCGTAGTGCTCGGCGGCGTCGCCGAGGCGCCGGCCGACCGCGAGGCCGGGTCGCGGTGGTCGTCCGGGGCGTCGACGGCGAGGTCCACCGGACGTGGGAGACGGCGGTCGGCGCCAACACCCGGAGTGAGCGGGCCTGGCTGATCGAGGGCATCTCGGACCCGGCGGGGCGACCTGCCGGCCCGCCCCTCCCCACACTTCCAACATAGCCCCGGCGGCGGCGGAAAACATCGCTCCGCGGACCGATTCTTCCCGGCGCGCCAACGGTTAGCTTTGCGCGCATGCCGGAGCTGAGAGCGCTTGACGTCGGCCCGTCCCGGATCGAGATCGCGTACGAGGTCCTCGGTGACCCCGCCGCCCCACCGGTCCTGCTGGTCATGGGAGCCGGCGCGCAACTCGTCGACTGGCCGGACGGCTTCTGCCGGGAGCTGGTGGACCGGGGCCTGCGGGTGATCCGGTTCGACAACCGCGACGCCGGTCGGTCGACGCGCTTCCCCGACGAGCCCGTGCCCGACTTCGCCGCGATCCGCGCCGGGGACACCTCCTCGGCCCCTTACACGCTGTCGGACATGGCGGCCGACGCCGTCGGGCTGCTCGACGTGCTCGGGATCGCCGGCGCGCACGTCGTCGGAGCGTCGATGGGCGGCATGATCGCCCAGGTGGCCGCGATCGAGCACCCGGACCGGGTCCGCTCGCTCACCTCGGTGATGGCCACCACCGGCGAGCCCGGCGTCGGCGAGCCCGACTTCTCCGTGTTCGCCGAACTGGGCGGGCCGCCGAGGGAGCGGGAGGCGTTCATCCGGTGGCAGGTGCGCGCCAAGCGCGCCGTCGCCTCGCGGGGCTTCGGGTTCGACGCGGACGAGGCGGCCGAGCGGGCGGCGCGGGCGTACGACCGGGGCTACGACGTCCTGGGCCTGCAACGGCAGGGCACCGCCGTGGTGGCGACGGGCGACCGCACGGCTGGACTGCGGTCCCTGCGGGTGCCCGCGCTGGTGGTGCACGGCACCGCCGACCCCGTGTGCGACGTCAGCGGCGGTCGCGCCACGGCGGCGGCGATCCCCGGCGCCGAGCTGCTGCTCCTGGAGGGCATGGGCCACCACCTGCCGCGCGAGCTGTGGCCGGTGATCGCCGCGCGCGTCTCCGGTCTCGTCGAACGCGCCGAACGGGCCGCGGTCGCCGGGACCTGACCGGGGGTGGCGGGTGTCGGCGCGGCGCCCCGCGCCGGCACCCGCCCGGGCTCAGCCCCGGGCGAAGGGCGTCCGCGACACGACCTCGAACGGCAGGTGCGTGATCGCCGCGCCGCCGCGCCGCACGCGGAACTCGGCCATCGAGCCCTTGAACTGCTCGACGCCGTTGGGGCGCATGCCCAGCCGGAGGCCGTCCACCGCGAACGCGTCGCCGTGGGCGAGCGTGCCCCGCACCGCGGCCGGCTTCGCCCTCGCTCCCCGGCCGGGCTCGACCTCGGCCGGCTTCGCCCTCGCGCTCCGGGTCGGGCTCGCCCTCGTGCCCGACCGGCTCCGTCCCCGCCCCCGAACCGCGGCGCCCCGATCGGCCACGAGC